>CAZDIU010000216.1:0-9590 GCA_964505535.1 uncultured Desulfobacterales bacterium
AAAAAAACAGAAGCTGCATATCACATTTTTATCAGCATGAAAAGTCCCACTATCCGTCTGTGATATGTTCCCAATGGGTTGCGCCCGGAGCCAACTCATCGGCATCAGAACCGTCATCAGCCACAACTACCCAAGCATCGCCGGTTCCCGGCCCTTTGATTTCATAACTGGAACGGAAGCCGCTGCCCGGAGCAATCTCTCCGATATTCTGAATGCCGACTTCCAGCCCGTAAAGTTCTCCCCCGTACAGTTCGGTGCGTCCGTTGGTCAGGCGCAGGGAATGGGTAATCAGGTCAGGCATAGGCGGCGGAGCAATGTAGACCGCCAGTTCGGTGCAGTTGTTGTTTTCATCGGTTTCCGGAACCGCTTTGGTATAGTCCGCACAGGCACGGAACAGATAATCGCCGCCGACCATCGGTGCCTTGGCTCCGAAACCGTCTGTGATATGTTCAGTCTGTGCTGCGCCCGGATAGAGCTGGTTTGCATCCGATCCATCATCCGTGATAATCTGCCACTGATCGCCTGTACCCGGCCCTTTGATTTCGTAACTGGTGCGGAAACCGTTCCAGGGCGGTTCTGTGCCGAGGTTGGATATCTCAACCTGAAGTCCGTAGTTTTCCCCTGCCCGCAACGAGGTTTTGCCGTTGGTCAAAGCCAGCATACGGGTTGTCAGGTCAACATTGCGGGGCGGGCCGAAATCAACATAAAAGACCGCTTCGGTGGAGCAGTTGTTGGATTTGTGCTTTTCCCTCACATCCCCGTCTCCGTTGTTCTCATCTTTGGGCCTGTCTGCACAGACCACAAAATTGTAGGTTCTGCCGGGAAGTACCTTGCCTTCGTTTGCCCAATCCAGGAGATCAAACTCTATGGATTCGTGTTTGGGTTTGTCTTTGACTTTGATGTGTTCCTTTTTGATCGTTTCCCGATCTACCCGTATCCATTCAGAATGGCTGTCCTCTTTGGTTCCTTTGGACAGGTAAAAGGGTACTTTGATCTCTTTGGCGGTTCCTTCCCAGTCCGCATCGCCGATGTTGTCAATCCACGCGTGAACGTATGCGGTTTCGTTGATCTTCCATGTGTATTTCTCATGATTGCCGTCTTTATTGCCCATTGTCACTTTGTCGGTGATAAAGTCCGGAAGGCGGCCCGAAGCAGGGGGTTCAGTGGGCAGGGTTGAACTGCCGGAGCCGAGGGAATCTCCGTCACAGTAGACATAGCCTTTCAGGGGATAGGCATTTAGGCTGACCCAGTCTTCAGTAACCAATGGTTTGTTATCCTTCCTGTGCCAGTTGGAATGACGCAGCTTGATCTTGTTGTTCTTTGCATCTATGCCGATGACGATTCCCACATGTCCATAAGGGTTATTTTTCCAACTGTTGAAAACCGCAATGGAACCGAGTTCAGCCTTTGAACCGACATCGTAACCGCAGTCATACGCCTGGTCGTAGCAGTATTTTGCAGCCGTATTACAGCAAGCGTATTCGATACCGGTTTCGTATCGGACATACGGGACACATTCACCATTAAATGTGCTTCCAATGCTTGCCTGGAAACCATCGGTGACATTATCGCAGGTAAAACCGCTGTCGCTGTTTCCGTTTCCTGAATCAGAGGAACCGCCGCCGGGATTAGTTGTGGTGCCACCATTTAAATCGCTGAAGTCAGGAATTACTGGAGTATAGCAAGAACTGATGGAGCGTCTATCACTGCGTTTTCCGCTCTCTAATCCGCAAATCTTTTGATCTATAGCAGCGTCAATAAACTTTATAATTGCATCTGGCTTCAGTGGGCTATTTGCCACTCTTTCCCTGAAATCTTTGATGTCTCCGACAGTTTCTTCAAGCGCAGTCAAAAGTTCTTCGTTTGTCCGGAAAATTGTGCACATCTCCATAATGGTCGTGAATCTGTCAACCTGCTCCCAGGAGAGGAAGCCGAGATCAGCATAGTTAGGATCAAGACAGCTAAATTTTCCGATAACGTCATTTGGGTTAACGTAACCACATTCATCAGGAAACTTGTCAACATAGCCATAATCATTGCATAAAGGTGCACGAAGTTGATCCTTTGAATCAGGCTTTTTTGTAAGTTCAAAATGCAGATGATGAATCCAAGCGCCATCACCAGATTTTGCGCTTCCACCGATTTTACCGATTTTTTGACCTCGGTAAATGTAAATGCGCTTACCTTTTACTATGTCTTCTTCAATACTCGCCATATGAGCATATTTTGAAAATATCTCGCATTTAAGGTTCCCTTTGTTATCTGATTCACATAACTTGACTTTCTGATCTGAAGAAAGATCGGAAGGGTCAAGAGAATGACGAAGAATAACTACACGTCCAAACCCATGCGTTTGTTTAAAGTCCTCTTCAACAAAAACTACGTACCCGTTATTTGATGCAACAATATCATCAGGAACGCCATGATAAAAATTTTCTTTCGTACCTCTTCCTTGTCGCAAAGAAGTTTCCTTTCTTACACCGTTTTCATCATAATCCTCCGGGTCATGTTTGTGAAAAGGGAAATCGTAGTCTATTCCAGCATGTTGCCATTCTATTTCAGGATGTGAGCATTGCCCACCATATCCACAATCACGTAAAACATAACCGTCAGGTGTTAATTCGTTTTTGTTGGAACATTGGCTCTCATTATAATTGCTCCCTTTTGAGCACGGATGCTCTCTATCTTCTATATAAGTATTGTAATGATCATCTTCTGGAATTCCCCATGTTGATGGATGGATAAATTTTCTGTCAGTTGCATTTGCAGAGCTCCATAAACAAAGAACAGATACAAACAAAAGCAACAATGATTTTATTTCAATGTTAAACATAAGTTAGATATAATCATATCCTCTGTTTTTTTGTACATTAGCCATTTTTTTCTCCTTTCGTAAAAATAGTGTTAAAAAAAATGTGAATTAAAGGTTGAATCTGGCAACAAAAAAATCATCAGTCACAAGCTGGCTTCAGCCGATCCGGTTTAACAATATCCCGAAGCCTAAAAAACGTTATAATTCTCAGAACAACCTCCTTTCCAAAACGTATAAGTTCCTCTCGTTACGAGGCTCTGCCTCGTAATGCCGTTTCCGGGGCTCCGCCCCAAAGCACAGAGGCAGAGCCTCACCTCACACGTTACGGGGCAGAGCCCTGTAACGAGAGAAGATTACTTATTCACAACCTGCCCGGTATGCCTTTCACCGTTGACGACCACAGTGGTATGATTGGGACTCATTGCACTGGAAAGACCGCCGGTAAGTATAGCCCCGGCAATATCAGCGGCAACACTCCCGGCACCCGGTTGCTCCACTTTGCCTGTCCAAACCTCACCGTCTTTTTCCTGAATCGTTGCAATCTTTGACATGCTTTTTTCCCTCCTTCTGAAAATTTCAGATTGACATTCACAAAATACAACTTATACTGATTTATCATTCCCAATGATTATGACTGTGCCTCACCTCCCTTCATGGGCATCCATCTGTAACTTCAGCTTCATTTTCTTGACTCCATTATTGCATAATCAAAAAATCTGGCTGGCCAGATAAGTCAAATCCGGAACAAATTATCGAATATCTACTTGAAAACAATCAATTAAAAAAATTTCTGACAGAAAAAAAGCAAATCAGAAATTGATTTTGAACCGACATATAGCAAATCTCTCAGGGTACTATGGCACAGATAACGGGGATAATTCGGATTTTCAGCACAAAAAAAGTGATAATTATTTGATTTTTTTAATAAAAAATATTTTCCTCCTGAAAAATCTCTGTGCCGATTTGGATGTTTTTCTCTTTTCCTGTTTGTATTTTCGGCTTGGCACCGGCACAAAATATTCCGGGGCTGGGCAGAAATGGGGAGTTGACCGTCTGAAGGAAGATATGGTATAAAAAATCTGCATACAAAAAAATAAAGGGAGATAAAGATTATGACTCCGATGATAATAAAAAATGTAAAAAGCCGGGACATTCCTCCCCGATGGTTGGGAAATGCACGCGGATATGAGGAGCAGACATTTACCCTGATTATCACACCGGAAAGGAAGCCCGGCTCAAAGGCAGGAATCAATAAATCTGTGTCAGAGAGGAACCGGATTTTTGATATGCTGGAAGGTGTTTCAGATTCTGAATCTTCGGAAGAATGGATTGCTCTTGTAAAAGCAGCACACAAAAATGCTTCTCTGAAAGCAGAGATTGAATAAGATGGCCTGGCTGCTGGATACAAATCACTGCATATATCTGATGAACGGTCTGGACAGACAGGAATCTCTGAGATCGGAACCGGAGAAAAAAATAATCCGTACTGCCCGAAAAACCGGGATGGAACTTTTTATGTCCGAAGCGACGCTTGGTGAACTGTACTTCGGTGCTGCAAATTCCGGCAGACCGGAATATAATTTTAAGAGAATCTACCTGTTAAAACAGGCAGTCATCCCTGTCTGTACTGATGAGGATGTATGGGAACTGTTCGGCAGAACAAAAGCACTGTTCAGGAAACAGGGAAAGTCTCTTGCCGATTTGGATCTTCTGATAGCCTGTACTGCCAAAGTCAATGATCTGGTTTTGGTTACAAATGACGCAGATTTCAATGTGCTTCCTGAAGATTTTCAAAGGGAAAACTGGGTATAAAAGATTACATTCCAACATACCGTTTTTTCAGGTAAAATGATAAAAAAACAGATGTCGGAGGAAACGAAACCTTCGGAGCCGGTTTGTCATAAAAAAAGCCGCTGGGCTGAAATTTCCGCCCGGATACGGAAAAATCCTCCCCTGAGCGGAGCCGGGGATTTTGTGCGGGAAAGTGCCAAAGAATTCAGGGAAGATTTTTCATTCAGACATGCCCGGCAAGCATAAAGCAGAACCATTATGCTTCAATTCCACACAACATCAATTCCTTCAACACCGTCAAATCTGCCATCACTTGAAATTATTTTTATTCCAAGCCATTTTGCAGTGACAGGAATCAGCCTGTCGTGCAGTTCATAAAATGCTGTGTTTTCAGCAACTCTCAGGATGTCAGGATTCAGGTTTGCAATTGTGTATTTTGAGGAAGATTCTATAAGATTCAGTGTTTCTGAAAGGCTGATGTCAATCCTGTTCTTCTCTGCAAGATACATCACTTCCATTAAACTGACGACAGAAATAACAAATTCATCTTCACTGTTTTCAATGCTGTCAAGAATATGGGATGCAGTTCCACCGATTTTTCCTTTGCCCGTGAAATGAAGGACAATCGCAACGGTATCAAGCAAATATCGCATGTCAGCAGTTTCTCTCCAGAATGGAATTCCCCAGTTGCCGTCTGATTTCTTTCAGTTCAGCATCCAGATCAGCAATTTTTTCAAACCCTTTATTCTTCCATATACCTTTCAGACTGCGTCTGCCCGGTCTTGGCACATCTGAGTGGGCTATGAGGGTATCAATATATTCTTTGATCCTGTCAAGGCTGTCACCGGGGACAAGAGACAGAGAATTTATGATCTCCATTTTTTTTATGGCAAATGTGTTCATTTTGAGGCTCCTGTATGGATTATGATACAATTATAAAGAAATATCAGAGAAAAGTCAAATCCACTTTTTACGGATCAGAAATTTTCCCCTTGCGAAATTCTGGTTTTGACTTAACCATCAAATACTTCCTGTTCTGCATCCGGATTTCCTTTCTTCCAGCCAACTGACCAGCCGGGCAAAGGGAAAGGGTTTGCGGAAAAATTTCACTCCGGCCTGGACTTCCGGCCGGATTTCCTCTTCTGTGCAATATCCTGAGATAAGAGCGATATTTTTTTCATCAAATCCGGCCCGGATCAGTTTTCTGACCAGTTCAATGCCGTTTATGCCGGGCATTTCAATGTCGGAAATGATGAAATCTGCCTGAGAAACAGCCTCCCGGAAATATCTTTCATCTTCAAGCATCCGGGCATCCTGAAACGCGGAAACCGCAAAACCCTGTGAGGTCAGAATTTCTGCAAGAAGGTTTCTTATCGTCTGGTTATCTTCAAAAATAAAAATGCGGGCTGCGGGCATGACCTTTCGTCTCCTTATCTGTGATAATTTATCCGGTCTGTAAAAAACAGATGAAAAACTGACTGAAATTTAGTATATCAGAATATCTGTAAGCAACCGGACAGATAGCGGAGGATTAGGCTTGGGAACAAGGGAAAAAAAAATTGTCTGAACCCTGATTCACCTGACGAAAGGATTTTCAGGATTTTTTTTCAATCCTGTTCATCCTGAAATCCTGTGAATCATGGTTCAGACAATTTTCTGATTAAAATCAGAGCAATCAGAAAAATCAGATGAATCACAGTTCCAGACAGCAGAAACAAAACGAATGAAAGACAGAACATTTTTTTCATAAGGGATTTTTATCTCATCTGTTTTTCTATCTGTACGACCTGTCATTACAAATGTGTTATATTCACCAAAAATACGGGGGCAAGTATGGAGTGCAAAGGATGGCTGCCGGAAGATATTACACAGGCTGCGGAATTTCTGTGTGAGGAACTGAAAATCCTCCGGGATTATGTGCAGCAAAAAAGGAATGAGGATATATCCGTTCAACTTTATATCTATGAAAACAGAGTGCTTTACTCCGGCAACGATACCAGTGTGTTAGGGGAGTTCAGCAAAATCATTCCGGAAGGAATTTTTCAGGGCGTGCCAATCAGTTGGGAAGCCATAAGAGCCTATCCATATGCACAGGGCAAAAAGGAAGAACGCTGTTACACCATTGGCAAACGCCGTGTAAAAACCTGTTTTCTGAGAGGCTGGCTGGAAGTCTGTATGTGGGACAGAGGTTTGCATCAGGAACAGATTGTATATCTTCCTCCGGACAGACCGGAAGATATGGATATTGCACCCGGCGAAAAAGACCGTTTTTTCAAAGGGGAATACACCCGTTTTTCCCTTGATCTGCTGAAAGGTTACTGGACAAAATACCTGAAACTGAACCCTGCCAGACGTCCCCAAAAACTCCGGCTGACTGATCCAAAGCAAAGTCTTGCAAAAGATGATTTCTGGCATGTGTTTGTTTCGTCTGACCTGTGGAAATATTATTACGGAGAAGATGAGGAAACCGGCAGTGCATCCTCTGCTGAATTTCCTCCTTATCCCCAAAAAATGATGACCGTCAAATGCCCAAAAAACACGGATACAAGGCTGGCTGTGATTGCCAATTTCATTTCCTGGCAGGAATATCTTGATTCCCTGAAATGGAAAAACAAAGCTGTTCCGCCTTTTTCCTCTGATTCATGCAGGGAAGGGGAAGAAAGGGGAAATCCCATTGAAAGAAGGAAAAACATGAAACAGGGAAAAAGCATTCTGGAACAGATGGAGGAACTGAAATCAGAGGCTGCCAAAGACCGGAGACCTGTTCCGGATGACATTCAGGAGATTTTAAGAAAAATTGTCAGAAACTCCGGGAGTTCAGGACTGCATAAAAACGAGAGGGAAATGATGCGGAAAGCCTGCGATGAATCTCCCAAAATCCGTCTGTTTCACAGAATGGCACAGATGGAATATATCCGCAGGAAAACAGCAGAATATTTTGCCAAAACCGGGGCAGAGGAATTGCTGCGGGATTCGGACGAAGCAGAGGAAAGCAGAAAACCATCGGGATTTTCTGTATTAAAAGATAAAGTCATTGAAGCCGTGACCGGGTTCTGGACACCTTTCGGAGCCGGTGAATTGGTGAATGCGGCAGATATTCCGCAGCAGAAGTATGATTTTGTCACTGATCACGGCAGGATTGAAATTTCCTGCTCCTGGTCCGGAGAATACGGCTGTCAGCCCGCATATATCCTGATCTCATGGAAGGCGCATATTTCCGAACCCTGCGAATTTGTGGCAAGATTTGTGAATCCGGAAAACAATGAAATCCGGTGTGAAATCTCTCTGGGAGAGTACCGGTCAGGAGAGGAAACCATTACACAGGATGAACTGGGTTTTGATCCCGCGAGTGAAAAATGGGCTGTGTCTGTTCTGCTGGTGGCTGCTGAAAAATGATTCATTTTGCATATCCCACAGCAAAAAAGAATGAATTTACAGGCTGCGGCAGGTTCCGGGTTGCGGAAAAAGACATATCCGGCTATACAGTTGCCTCTCCCGGTGTTGCCAACCGAAGCGAAGTCAATATCGCTGCTGCGCTGCTTGCCCCGGAATTAAAAGAAAACGGCAGAGTGGTTTATGAAAAAAAAGATGCAGGAGTTTCCTCTCTGGGAGATTCCATGAATCTTGCCTATATGCTTGCCCTTATCAGCCGTTCCCGTAAGCTGAAAATCCCGCCCGAATATAATACGGATATTTGGTGTACCGGTGCAATCAATATCAAGGATAACCGCCATCCTTTTCTGCAGGCCGTTCAGCCCTTTGTCTTTGATGCCAAACTGGAAGGTTTTCTTTCCCATGACAATCCGGACAGGCTGTTTATTGTTCCGGCTGCGAATATCGAAAACCATCATCTGCCACTTCTTCAGGAAAAGAGTGTCAGCATTCTTACCCTGAACCGTTCCCGGAAAAACGGTCTTCAGAAGATTCTGTCACAAAAGACGGTGCTGAAAGTTTGGGAAAATGATTTGAATTTGCTGGTGGATTTTCTCTTTCAAAAGCCTTTTCCCAAACGCTGGATTTTTCTGCTCTCCGGTTTCGCTCTGCTGGCAATGCTGGTTGTGTCAGGAATCTGGTATTATTCTGAAAACAAAGCAGCGGATGCTCTCAGGGTTCCTTTGGCGGAAACCATCATCGAATGTCTGGAAAACGGGGATTTCACCAGAGCGATTACTCTGGTGGAAAAAGCCCCGCGTCATAATGCCGAAGCCATGAAAATGAAAGCAATGATGATGAAACCGTTATCGGTTGAGCCGATCTTTCAATATGCGATTATCGGCACATGCCCGACTAAAGAATATCCCATGGATTATCCGAAATTGGAACAACTTATTCTTGGAGACCATGATTATTACAGATTTATAATTTCCGGCAATCCGGAAACAAAAAATCTGTATTTATACGTTTTTCAGATGGATTCTGCCAAAAAATTTCAACGGTTGTTCCCACACCCGATATGGCATTCAACTGACAATCCATTACATCCCTCAGATTTTCCTTTTAATATTCCTCAACTGGAAAAGAATAAAGAATGGATGCGTCTGGATACTGTAAAAGGCGGCGATGAAACTTTTTATCTTATTCTTTCTCCCTGGAGAGCCATTGATGTTGAACACCTTTACGGAGAAATTTATAAAGCAACAAACAATGAAGAACGGGATAAACAGATTCATCGCCTTATCAGTCAGTTACAATTAAGACAGTATGCCTGGCTTCCGTCTGTCATGTACCGGGAACTGTCATTCAGACATGAGGCAACAGGAAAAGATTTTACTGATGAATAAAATAGAATTTTAATACTTTTATCTCATCAGAATAGCCGGAACCGCAGGGCGGTCTGCCTCTGCCATCCTCATCCGATCCTCTGGATGCCTTTACAATCTGCTCACAAACTGTTGCAGACAAAGGCTTTTTACTTGCCAGAAGGATGATGACTATAATGTACCCCAAAATTCGGACAATGTGCTAAGGTGGAAAAAAGGCAATAAAA
>CAZDIU010000217.1:0-9519 GCA_964505535.1 uncultured Desulfobacterales bacterium
TTGTCTGAACCATACTTCGGCAAGCTCAGTAACCATGATTCACAGGATTAAGGGATTTGCATGATTCATCTCCGGCAATGATTTTATCCAGCAGAGAGGCATCTGTATATCCCAAATCCGCAGGAGAGGAAGAAAAAAAAGGGGAATGGAGATTTTTTTTCTTTCAATCTCTGCTTTGGCGTTCTGCAGCCGTGCCTGATAAATATGCTTTGTCCGAACCGTTACGTCAATCTTACCCAAGTCCGGTTTATCCAAATTCGGTTCTGATTTATCATCAGACGGAATGAATTTTGAACCTGATTTATAAAACTGTCTGAGATATTCTTTCAATGCCTTTTCAAAATGAAAGACTTTTGGCATGTGTGTTTCTTTTGCAAGAATCTCAAAACCGGCATCAATTTCTCTTGGAATCTGAACAGAAATTATTTCTTTCATAACACCCCCCAACCGGAGTTTTTATCTCGTTCCCATGCTTTGCGCGGAACGGGTTCTAATTTGGATTTTTTTTCTGTCTGAACCGGGAGTTACAGGATTTTTTTATCCTGTTCATCCTTTTATCCTGAAAATCATGATTCAGACAGTGCCTTATCTTTATCCCCTCTCAGGAGCGGATTTTAACCACTTTCCTGTACAAATTTTTCAACAACCTCAATTTCCCCCACAATATTTGCATTAAATGATCTTTCCCCCATTGCAATCTGCCTGCTCTGCTTTTCAGATTTTGCTGCAAATCGTAATCCCATATTATCCAAAATGTTTGTCAAATCCGATAAAGAAACAGTTTTTCCCTGTTTTTTCATATGCCGGGCTTCTGCCACATTCCCAAGTGCAAGCAGAAACAGTTCACTGTCACCTTCATCAAGGGCAGCGTTCAGATACGCAGCAGCTTCCTCAGGGTCAGTCAGTGCCTTTAACAGTTCATCCTGATACGATCTTGAAAGTCTGTCCATGTTTTCTCCTTTTGTAATCCTTCCAATATGCTTTGGCTTTTCTGATGTCTTCCGGCTGCGTCTTTTTTGTACCTCCGCAAAGCAATAACAAAAGAATATCTCCGTCCTGTCCGATATACACCCTGTAACCGTTTCCAAAATCAATACGCAATTCCGAAACTCCATCTCCCACTGATTTGCAGTCTCCCATATTGCCAAGCTTCAGACGGTCAAGACGGATACGAATTTTGGCACGGGCTGTTTTGTCTTTCAAACTGTCAATCCAGTCTGAAAAAGGGGAAATTCCTTCTCTGGTAAGGTATTCTCTTATTTCTTTGGGTTTCGCTTCCATTTATCTGTACAATCGGCTGTCCGGAAATTATGAATTTTTGAGAAACAACGGTTTGTTATATCTCAAAATCAGAAACATTTTCATATGGTTAAAAACAGATTGGGGTGGACAGCCCCGGAACTTTGCTTCTGCCAAAATATGTCCACGCTGCCGCGAGATTTGAAAAAACCGGATTTTTTCAAAAAATCCGGTTTTTCTGAACAGTTGAAATCATAAAATCAAAGTTGGCAGAACACTGTGCTCAGTCAGCGGATTTTTTCCGCTCTGTCAATATCCGCACAGTCTCGGCAATCTCCTCCTCACTTACCCCTTTCCGAAGTTCCTCCATATCCTTCATCACCTGTGCAAAGCGCACGCCTTCTGCCGCACTGATCCATTCCAGTTGCAGCCGATCCGGACGTATGCCAATCTTTTCCATCTTTTTCCGGACTTTTTCCACCCGTTTGACTGTCCAGTGATTCGCATTGATATAATGACAGTCCCCGATATGACAGCCGCTGACCAGCACAACCGGCGCGCCTTTGGCAAACGCCTCCCATATGAATTTCTCATCCACACGGCCTGAACACATGGTGCGGATCAGACGCACATTTGCCGGATACTGCAGACGGGACACGCCCGCGTAATCCGCACCCGCGTAGGAACACCAGTTGCAGGCAAAGGTGAGAATTTTTTCCTTTGCATTTTCCGATAGCAGCGTGTGCACCTGGGCCAGAATCTGCGCATCTGTGAAATGATTCATCACAATCGCGCCGAATTTGCATTCAGCCGCGCAGGTTCCGCACCCCGCGCACGCGGCTGTGTTCACCACTGCGGGAATTTTCTTCTTCACATCCACTGTAATTGCATTGTAGGGGCAGACCTCTGCGCATTTTCCGCAGATTTTGCAGTGTTCGGTAATGACTTCAGATGTGATTGGCTCCGAACTGATTTCACCCTTGTGCATCAGGCGAATGGCACGCGCGGCTGCGGCAGAACCCTGGGTCACACTTTCCTTAATATCCTTCGGACCTTCTGCGCATCCCGCGTAGAAAATTCCCCGCGTGGCTGCATCCACAGGCAGCAGTTTGGGATGGGCTTCCAGAAAAAATCCGTCTGAGGTGAGCTGCAGTCCCAGCATTTCCTGCAGTTTCTGTGTACTGGCTGCAGGTTTCATGCCCAAAGCCAATACCAGCATTTCCAGATCATGAAATTCAATCTTTCCGGTCGCGGTGTTTTCCACTGCCACACGCATGGTTCCGTCAGGCAGTTCCTCCACAGAACCGGGCAGTCCCCGCAGATACTGCACGCCCAGACTGCGGCTGCGGTTGTACAAGTCCTCAAATCCCTTGCCAAATGCCCGGATGTCAATGTAAAACACCTTAATGTCCGTATCCGGGTAATGCTCTTTTAACACCAGCGTGCTTTTGATGGTGTTCATGCAGCAGATATTGGAGCAGTGGGTTCCGCCTTTGCGTTTGGAGCGGGAACCCACGCACTGGATAAAGCCCACGGATGCAGGCCGTTTCCGGTCTTTGGGACGGATGAGTTTTCCCTTTGTGGGACCGCCCGCGTTGACCAGCCGCTCAAATTCCAGACTGGTGACCACATTTTCAAAACGGGTGTAACCGTATTCATCCATTTCACGGGGATCATAGGGTTCCATGCCGGTTGCCACCACAATGGAACCGACTTTTTCCGTAATCTCCCGATCTGACATATGAAACGTGATGCACTTTTTGTCACAAGCGTCCAGACATTTGGAACATCCCCGTCCCATGCACTCGTTCATGTTGATGACATATGCAGATGGAACCGCCTGGGGAAAGGGAATGTAAACCGCCCTGCGCGAAGACAGTCCCACATTGAATTCATCGGGCCAGACCACAGGACAGACCCGTGCGCATTCCCCGCAGGCTGTGCATTGCTTTTCATCCACATAGCGCGCTCGTTTGACAAGTTTGACTTCAAAATTTCCCACATATCCGCTGATTCCGGTCACTTCACTCATGGTGTGAAGTGTAATATTTGGATGCCGACCGGCATCCGCCATTTTCGGCCCCAGAATTCAGATGGAGCAGTCCATTGTGGGAAAGGTTTTGTCCAACTGGGCCATATTTCCGCCAATGGACGGATTTTTTTCCACCAGAATCACTTTGTATCCGTTGTCTGCGAGATCCAAAGCAGTCTGAATCCCCGCGACACCGCCGCCGATGATCATAGTGCTTTTGGTCAGCGGCAGGGTCTGCTCATGCAGGGGTGTGAGCATCCGCACACGGGAAATGGCCATTTTCACCAGATCTTCGGATTTGTCTGTGGCAGGACCGGGTTCATTCATATGCACCCAACTGCACTGCTCGCGAAGATTTGCCATTTCCAGGAGATAAGGATTAAGGCCCGCCTCCTGCATCATATTCCGGAAAGTGGGTTCATGCAGACGGGGAGAGCAGGATGCCACCACCACCCGATCCAGTCCCTGCTGGTCAATATCTGCCTTGATTTCAGCCTGTCCCGGTTCAGAGCAGGCATAGGTGATTTCTTTGGAAACCACCACATCTTCCGTATGTTTCACGCTTTCCGCGACTTTGGCGCAGTCCACTGTCTGGCCGATATTCAGACCGCAGCGGCACACATACACCCCAATGCGCGCGGGGGAAGCATTTTCATTGTTTGCACCTGCAACTGCTGTTTTTTCCATTTTATATATACACCTCATTGACATCACGCGGCTTTTTCAAGCCGTCTGCTGTAGTGAAATTCATAAACTGCTTTGCCTGCAAGGCAGGCTTTCCGGAGAAAGGGACAGATAAAGGCTTCAACTGAATATTTCGGGATTTTTTTCAGTCTGCCCGCATATCATTCGGCATTCAGGGGTGAATTTCCGCTTCATATCTTATATGAAATCTGAAAAAAATTTCAGCATCAGCACCCATGTTTTCTGTCGCGAAGACACAACGGCACAAAGTTTCTCAAAGATTGAATGCACAGTTATTTTTCAGATTTCATATTATTCCCATCTTATTGTCTGTGCAATCAGACCGGTCAGATCTGTCATTTCCATTTTCAGTTCTTTGCCCAGAAAGGGATCTTCCATTGCGCACCGCAGATGAATCTGACACTTGGGACAGGAAGTGATCATCAGATCACTGCCCGTATCATGTGCCTGACGGATGCGCCGCACCTGCAGGGATTTGGTGTACGCGTCACAGCCGGTCCACGCGCAGTTGCCGCAGCAGATGGCGGAATTGCCGCTGTCCCTCATTTCTGTCAACTGCCCGTTTGCCATCCGGGTGAGCAGTTTTCTGGGCAGATCTTTTATTTCAGGCATACGGTTCAGGCGGCAGGAATCCTGATACGTGATTTTCCGTCCTGCATTTTTGAAAGTGACAGCAGATTTGTCAATTTCCTGTTCCAGAAATTCGTAGATATGCCTTACCCGAAAACCCGGTTTCACACCCTGTTTTTCATAATCCAGAGCCAGCGTTCTGTAACATTCGGGACAGGCTGTGATGACTTCCTCAATGCCCAGATCCTGCATCATTTCCGTATTCAGTTTTGCCAGACGCAGAAAATTCTCCCGATCTCCTGACCAGAGAAGATCATGACCGCAGCACCGTTCCTGGGCCAGAACACGGGGGAAGACATCAAAAAAATTGAGCAGCCGCAGGGAATCCGCAATAATGCCGGAAGTGTTCACACCTGTCTGATGTCTGAAAAACACATCAAAATAGGGCGCGCATCCGCCGAAAAAAAGAATTTTGCTTTGCGGATCGGTTTTCACGTTCTCCGGCAGGATATTGGCACGTTCGGGTTTGAGTGACCCCGAAGTCATGGCACGCATCAGGGACTGAAAAAATCCGCCGTGGGCCTGATGCCCGTCCCTTTTTTCCTGTGCTATGCCGCAGCGTATATCCCGGATGAATTCCGGAAAATTGACATCAGAGGGGCATCTTTCATAACAGAGTCCGCAGGTCAGGCAGGCCCATATGTCGCTTACCACCTGCTCATCTTTGAGATTTCCGCCTGCAATGGCACTTACCAGAGTGCGGGGAGAATAGGTTTTGCCGCTCAAAGCCAATGGGCAGGAAGATGTGCATTTTCCGCAGTCCTGACACGCATACGCGTCATGATGTTTCAGAATATCTGCAAGAAAATCCGGAGCAGTTTCTCCGGATTCCGCCTGTCTGATCGATCGGGTCGGAAGGATCGGACTTTTGCCCATTTTTTTGACATTCTCACAGAAATCTGTGAGAAATCCGCGCAGTTCTCCGGATTCATCCGGCAGAAACGTGGCAAAACGCATCCGCTCCTTTCCCAGTCCCAGCAGATCCAGAAGATTCCGAATATCCTCGGTGCTGTTGACCGCGTTCACGGTTCCGGTTCCGTAGCGGCAGGCTCCGGGACTGCATCCCACCAGGGCCACGCCGTCCGCGCCCATTTCAAATGACTTGAACAGAAGGGCCTTGCTGATTCTTCCCGCACAGGATACCCGCACCATTTTCACTTCAGGCGGAATCCGGTATCCGTTGTCCTGAAGGGTCTGGTAGGCTGTATGGGGCGCCCAGTTGCATAAAAACAGTATGATTTTGAAGTCGTTCATGCAAATATCGTCTGAAAGTTAAGGGTTACAGGTTTTTAAGTATCCACACGAAAGTTTTCAGATATAAAAAACCGGATTTTTCCGGAAAAATCCGGTTTTTTCCAAAATTTTACACCCGAAAATTTATGTTGCCTTGCTTATGCTGACAAGCCTTCAGTTAAGAAGGGAAGGGCATTTCAATTTGTTCATTATACCAATTGCCGCTGACTGGCAACAGGAAAAAAGCAGTTCATCCGCACCATCTTCCGAAAGGTTTTAATCTGCCGGAATGCAGGTTCAGAAAATTTTCGGTGTGAATTTTCTGTCATTGATGATTTTCACAGTTTCGCCTTTCTGTGCAATGACAAACAGTCCCTGACGATAGGCAAATTTGTCAGCCTCGCTTTCCATGACAATGCCGGCCACGGCTCCGACAATTTTTCTGTCCGCGTATTCCGGGAAAAATTTTTTGAATTTTTTCAGTTTTTCAATAAACTCCATCACATCCTCCGGGCTCAGGGTGCTTTTGACTTCAACGAGCACAGCATATTCACCGTTGATGCCCAGAATGTCAATTTCCATTTCCCCGTCCTTTTTCCGCACACGCACTCTCTGGGAAATTTTTTCAATCTCAATGCCCCGCTTTTCAAACAGGGAAATCATGCCCGGCACCACCAGCCCCTCCACAAAACGGCCCCATTTGCTGCTGAGATCTCCTATGCGTCTGTCTGTTTCTTTGAAAAGATTCCGAAGTTCCTTATAACCTTCACGCATTTCCCTGTAACCGTCGCGCATCTCCCGGCTGGTTTCATGAAACATGGCCCAGATTTGCTTAATTTCCTCTGAATGCACGCTTTCCTGTGATGCAATGCTCATAAGCTCTCTCCTTTCTTTGTCCGTACTGTCTGAGAATGTTTGTGTTTATCAATATACTGACACTCTGCTGATCTTGCATCTGTGCGTTGCAAAAACCGGATTTTTCCAAAAAATCCGGTTTTTTTTCAGCATAACAGCAGCCTGTCACTCTTCCCCGATGGCTGTGGAAACAAAGCAGGAAGCAGCACCGGCTTTATGGGTAATAGCCGGGTTCACAGGTTCGGGAGCAGGTTCAGGCACGGATTCTGCTTTTCCGGTTTTGACCTGCTGATTTGAATCTGTCACGGTTTCTGTCTGTGCAGATTTGACCGGCTGATCCGGTTCTTCTGCGGATTCTGCACCTGCGGAAGCAACTGCCTGATCAGACAGATTCTGCGCACCGAACACCACGACCGGAGCCCAGTAACGTGGCTTTCTCCAGTCATCTCCGGTGGTTGACCGGATTTCTCCCCGGAGCATGGACAGTTTGATGTCCCGCAGAGCCTGCGCGGGGGATTTGCCCTGTTTCAGATTTCTGAACAGTCCCACATTCAGATCTTTGGCGGAATAGGATTCCACAGACCACAGAGTAACGGAAATGGCAGGAGTTCCCGCATACATGAAGGCACGGGTAAGTCCCATGATGCCCTCGCCTTTCTGCTCTTTGCCCCGTCCTGTGTTGCAGGCTGACAGGGTGACCAGATCCGCATTGAGTCTGAGACCGAACACATCAGCCATGGTGAGAAAACCGCCCTCTGTGCTTTGGGGATCAGGATCAGGGTCAGACAGAACCAGTGAAGGCTGTGCAATCCGTGTGACTTTACCGGGCAGAATGCCGTGACAGGCAAACACAAGATACTGATAATCATCCAGTTTCTGCTCTGCATGGAAGCGGAACACATTGCTGCGCGAGGCATTCTGCCTGAGCTGCAGCGGATTGGTGCTGTCCGGGGCTTTGAGAATGTCTTTTATGGCTTTTGCCTCATCCCCGGTTTCCGGAAGCTCACAGAGTTCCCCGCCTGCCTGATCCAGAACAGCACCGCGCCTGAGTTCTGCAACGGATTCCCCCCGGACTTTCACACATCCGCTTTTGTCCGTTCCATAAACCGGGTCAGCAAAAGCCAGCAGCGGATACTTTGCGCTTTCTTTTTTCCGGGACTGCGATTCTCTCAGGGTTTTGAGCAGCGAGGCGGAAGACAGATACGCAATGGTATGATCCTCAATCACATAATGCGGTTTTTCCGCTTTGGGATCAGTCGGAACAGCCTCAAAAGGCAGGAGATACAGCGCGCCTGTGGGAACAATGTACAGCAGTTTTGCTTCCGATACGGCTTTTCTCACAGGTTCCGGGAAAAGGAGAGCGTGCAGGTCAGGGATTTCATCGGCTTTTTCATCCGCATGAATGACCTTTCCCCGCAGTTCCCTTCCCTGTCCGATAAAACGGTTCCGGAACTGCTCCACTTTTTCTGTCATTTCCTTTTCACCGATATTCAGGGTGTGAAAGGAAAAATGGGATTTGCCCACCGCCCACAGGCAGGTTTTTTCTTCCATGACATTGTAAATCAGCATCATCTCCCCGGATTGCAGGACGTTTTCCCGCAGTTCTTTTAAAGACACGGGTTTGGGGTATTTCAAAGCATAATAGTCCGGGTGCTGTTTTTTCAGATTTTCCTGAAATTTCTGCTCTTCGGCTTTGACAGCCTCCATCTGCTGTTCAATCTCCCGGATGCGTTTCATGTCCCGGTCTTTTTCCGGTTTTGAACCCTCCTTCACCCGGATTGCCTGCAAAGCCCCAAGCCTGCCGGAAAGTTCGGTTTCCTGCTGCAAAACACTGTCCGGAATTCCGGCAAAATTGCGTGCGCCGCTCTGTCCCATTTCCTCCAGAAAAATTCTGCCCTGTTTGCGCTCAAAGGTTTCCACTGCTTTGCGGTCATAGCCCTGTTCCGGGAATCTGGGGTGCAGGGCGCTGAGAAGTTCAATGAATTCGTCATAGGCAAACAGTTTGTCCTGCATGAACGAGGATTTGGCTTCTTTGTCCGTGAGACCTTCCCGCATATGTTCAATGGTATCCAAAGCCTGTTCATAATGGGTTACGGCCTCTTTGTTTTGTTCCAGTTTGGCTTCCAAACGCGCTAATCCTGTCTGAACCTTCCAGATCGATTCCGGTGCCCCAACCTCTTCACAAATTTTAATACTTTCCGATAATGCGGTTTTGGCTTTTTCATACTGACCCATATCTTTATAAATCAACCCGATATTGGTCAGGTTGCCGCCTTCCCCGTGCCGATCTCCGATTTCTTTGTGTATGGACAGCGCAGTCTCAGAATATAAAAGGGCCATTTTATTCTGCCCCAGATTCCCGTAAATATATCCAATGCAGGTCAGTGCATCGCCTTCTCCGCTCCGATTTCCGATTTCTTTGTGTATGGTCAGCGCACTCTCATAATAGGACAGAGCCTTTTCATACTGCCCCAGCTTTGTGTAAACATTCCCAATGTTGATCAGGCTATTCCCTCCCACTCTCCGATCTCCAATTTCTTTGGCTATGTTCAGCGCCGCATCAAGATAGGACAGGGCCTTTTCATACTGACCCATTTTTAGGTAAAATCTTCCGATATTTCCTAATACAGCGACTTCCCCCCCCGATCTCCAATCTCTTTCAATATCGCCAGTGCCTGCTCATAAAAGGACAGAGCCTTTTCATACTGCCCCAGATCGTCGTAAACCAACCCGATGTTGCCCAGAGCAGCGCCTTCCCCTCTCCGATCCCTAAGGCTATCTATTAAAAAAAATATACCAAATCAGACAGCCTCATACGGACTGAT
>CAZDIU010000218.1:0-9484 GCA_964505535.1 uncultured Desulfobacterales bacterium
CGAATCCATGTATCGGCCCAAAATCCGGAGCATCAGCGACACACCCGCACAGATTGCGGTTGTGAACAAAAGCAGGTGAAATCCATCTGTCAATGTGAAGAAAGGGCTTGTAAAAAAATAACCTGTGCAATTTTCCTGTCCGGAAACCCTGAGGGTTTTCAAAACCCTCAGGGTTTATCATACCGATTCCCCATTGAAAAGACACCTGCAGGCAGGCAAAAAGAAGTTTCCGTGTGTTCAGAAAACCGGTTTTTCCGAAAAGCCTGTGTTTCAGATCAAATGGGGAATTGGCATAATACCGAATCGCCATTGACTTTATGCAGTTCAGTCATTTTTTCCCCATTGCCGATGAACTGACAACCCTCCCGGAGTGAGGGGAACCGCGGGTTCACCCGGTGCTGAAAAATCGGCGGGATTGTATTAAATCAATGGCGAATTGGTATAATAGTCTGATTTATAAATTAAAAATTAATATAAAAAGTGCCGATGCCTCAGCATAAAGCGGAAAACGGCCAACTCTGCGGGGGTTCAGGAAGATTCCGGAAGTGCAGAACGGAAATTTCGGTTTGCAGGCCAAACTTTGTGTTTGACACTCCTCCCATTTAAGCGTATGAAGCATTCCGGCATTCAAAACATCTGCCGGAATTCTTTTGCACACATTGGCATATCTGAATTGACACACACATTATCTCAAACACCGTCACAGGCCGCGGACTGGAAAGAACTGCTGGCAAAAAGCATTGTCACAGCAGAGCAGATTGCAAAAAAATTTCCCCTTGATCCGGATCAAATCCGACAGGTCACGGATCAGTATCCCATGCGGATCAATCCCTATTATCTGAGTCTGATACAGCATCCGGGCGATCCCCTGTGGAAACAGGCTGTTCCGGATATGGCAGAAATACAGGACCGTCAGGGAAGCGATGATCCCCTGTGCGAAGAAAACCAGTCCCCGGTTGATGGCCTCATTCACCGCTATCCTGACCGGGCAGTTTTTCTGATTTCCTCCCAGTGCGCCATGTTCTGCCGCCACTGCATGAGAAAACGCAGGGTGGGGCATTCCTTTTCCGTGACAGAAAAAAATATCCATGCCGGACTTGAATATATTCGCCGGGAGCGGAACATTCGGGATGTGATTCTTTCGGGCGGAGATCCCCTGCTGCTGGAAGACGAAAAACTCAAAGAGATTCTGGCAGAAATCCGGGCCATGTCCCATGTGGAGATCATCCGCATTCATACCCGGATTCCCTGCTCCCTGCCCCAGCGGATTACACCGGAACTGGCGGAGATGCTGAAAAAATTCCATCCCCTGTATATCAACACCCATTTCAATCATCCGGATGAAATCACAGCACAGTCAGCGCCTGCCTGCGCAATGCTCGCGGATGCGGGCATTCCTCTGGGATGTCAGACCGTTCTGCTCAAAGGTGTGAATGATTCCCCGGAAATCATGAAAAAACTGATGCGGAAACTCCTGCAAATCCGCGTGAAACCCTATTATATCCATCAGGGGGACAAAGTGAGGGGAACCGGTCATTTCCACACTTCGCCGGAAACCGGTCTGAAAATCATGGAAGCGCTGCGGGGTCACACCTCCGGAATGGCCGTGCCCCAGTATATGATTGATCTGCCCGGAGGCAGGGGAAAAATCCCCCTGCTGCCGGAGTACGTGGTGAAAAAACAAGCTGATGCATGGCACATCCGCACCTATGAGGGAAAAACTGTGACCTATCCGCTGTCAGAATCAGGATGATATTTGCCGGGGAAATATTGACAGGATTAACCGTGAATAACACGAAAGACACGAATTTTCCAATTGCTTTCGTGCAATTCGCGGTTAAAACACAAATGGCCGGTATGCGCGGGTTTTCATGTTATGACTGCCGCAGAGAATTCATCACCTGTCCGGTAATGACTTTTGGATAAAAATAGGTGGATTTCCGGGGCATAATCAGCCCCTGTTCCGCCACCTCCCGCACCTGTTCAATGCGTGTGGAATTCAGGATAAAGGTCATATCATATTCACCGGACACCACCCCTTCCACAGCCCTGCTTATGGAAGTCGAATACCCAATCAGGTCGTGATTGTCCAGCCGCTCCTGATCAAATCCCAGAATTTCCATGAAAATCAGCCGGGTCAGAACGGTGACATCCAAATTCAGCAGGGCATCGGACATCTCCTGTGAAAAAAGCTCAGTCATCATACCCGGTTTTAAGGTAAGGAGAAAAAGCTCCTGGCGGTTTTTCATGAAAAGTCCAATAGTCTGGCCTGATGTATCTGATCCGAGAGCAGCGGAAAAATCTGCAAGGATTTGGATTTTCCCCTTTTCACCGGGAAAAGACAGGGTACGGACAGTGAAATATTTTTCTGCTCTGGAAACAAAATTTTCCATTGTTTCCGGATCAATGGCTTTGAGCATCCGGTGCGCGGGCAGAATCACCATGCCGGGGTCCTGCATACTGGCCAGATACATCATCACATAATTGGCCGGATGATTTGGGTCAAAATTCGGATCATGGGATTTCAGCCACTCCCTGAAATTGAGAGCCGTTTCATAGCGGTGATGGCCGTCCGCGATAAACAGTTTTTTGTCCCGCATCTGCTCTGCAATGTTTTCGATTACCTGTTTGTCCGTGATGCGCCACATTTTCTGCCGGTGTCCTGCTGTGTCTGTGAAATCCGTATCCGGAACTCTGTCCCTGACAGCGGCAAGCAGCACGGGAAGAATGAGATTTTCCGGATCAGAATACAGGGAAAAGATGGAGCAGAAATTGGCATGACAGTTCTTCATCAGTTCCAGCCGTTCGGTCTTGACTTTGGAAAAAGTGCGTTCATGGGGAAGAATGATTTTTTTCTCAAAAGGTTCAAGTCCCACCGTGACAATAAGACCGAAACGGGTGACGGATCTGCCTTCCACATCAAATGAAATGGCAGTTGCGTAAAGGGCCGGTTCCCTGTCCTGTATCAGTGTCTTTTCCTCCTGCCACTGTTTCCAGCAGGCTGCGGCACGGGTGAAAAAACTGTTTTCCGCTGTATCCTGTTCTGATTTTTTTCCCAGCACCAGACGGATGATGTTCTGCGGATGCCGCTTGTGAAAATCTTCCTGTTCCTGCGGTGAAATCACGTCATAGGGCGGTGCGGTGACATCCGCGAGATCAGATATTTTTTCCGGGTTATAAACAATTCCCCTGAAGGGGCGTACAGTTGCCATGAAATAAACTCCGTTTATGCGTTTGAATATTTATGTCCGAAAATCAGTGTGCTTTCTGATACTAAAAACATGACCATTGTTCAAGGAATTTCCTGCATTTTTTTCTGAAACAGTGGGCAAAGCCGGAAAAAGATCATTTTTTGTCCGTTCTTGTCAACAATATCGTTGACAGAATGCCTGAAAAATTATATGAAGCAAACACCTGTGCTGATGAAGAGAGGGGGAAAGAGGAGAGGTGGCCGAGCGGCTGAAGGCCCCGCTCTCGAAAAGCGGTATCCTGGCTAAAACCGGGATCGTGGGTTCAAATCCCACCCTCTCCGCCATCCTGTCTGAAACCCATATCAGGCAGGATACTGTACAGAAAAATTTTTCTTTTGTTTTGCCCGCGAAATATGGAGAGATGACCGAGCTGGCCGAAGGTGCACGACTGGAAATCGTGTGTGCTGTCAAAAACGGCACCGAGGGTTCGAATCCCTCTCTCTCCGCCATACAGTTCTTACCCGGATTACCATTCTTTCTTTTCTTGTACAGGAAACCAAAAAGATTGTCATAAGCAAATCCTGAGATTTTTCAAAAACATCAGGATTTTTAAGACAAATCTGTGTCAATCTGATATACAGGGGCGGTTCCCGTACCGCCTCTGTAAGTTTGGTTTTTCCGATTTCCCCCGCTGTCAGGCTGATAACATAAAAAAATAATTACGAATTGATCTTCGTGAAACTTTGTGTCTTCGTGGCAGCCTGAAAACACCCGGTGCACTGATTTTTTTGCTGACACATTTTATAAATATTTTATATTTTTTCAATAATAACAGACGATTTTGAAAAAAATGCACACAACATTGTATGCAAAACAGATACCGGATGATACCGGGATGAATGATGACCTGATTCTCACGGAAAAAAAGAATAAGGAAACAGGTACGTATCTGAAACATATTGGCACTGCGGATGAAGAAACTTACAAACGCTTTGAACCTGTTATAAAAACAGACAACCGTCTCAACCGTCAGATTGTGAGTTTTCAGGCAAACAAAAACCTGTCCGCATACAGATGGTACAAATACAAGGAAGCCTTTTCCTGCGATCTGGTGAAATATCTGCTGACAGAATATCATATCCCCAAAGGAATTGTATTGGATCCCTTTGCCGGTTCTGGCACAAGCCTGTTTGCATCATCAGAAATGGGCTTTGATTCCGAAGGCATTGAACTTCTGCCATTGGGACAGCAGATTGTCAGAAGCAGAATCACTGCAAACAGACTGGGGCACAATGAAATCAGCAGAATTGTGTTTTGGAAAGACAGCCAACCGTGGGAAAAATGCAAATCTTCCGAAAAAATAAACAGTCTCCGAATCACTGCCGGAGCCTATCCGGAAGAAACAGAAAAATCCATATGCCAATATCTGAGAGCCATAAATGAAGAAACAGACAATGTTCAGCAAATACTGTTCTTTGCGTTGTTATGTATTCTGGAATCAGTCAGTTATACCCGCAAGGACGGACAGTATCTGCGCTGGGACTACCGCGCTGGCAGAAGAGTCGGGAAGAAAATATTCAACAAAGGGACAATTTATTCATTTGAAGAGGCCATTGTTTCCAAATTGGATGAAATGCTCAATGATATTGGCAGCAAAAATATTCAATGCGGACTTTTTTCAAATGCGGATGAAAAAAATGTGCCTGTCGGAAATATCAATCTGTATCCCGGTTCCTGCCTGAATATTCTGCCCGGCTTGGAAAGTGAAAAATATCAGGCTGTGATAACCTCTCCCCCGTACTGCAACCGCTATGATTACACAAGAACCTATGCGCTGGAACATGCCATACTGGGAATTCAGGAACAGGAACTCATTGATCTGCGGCAGAAAATGCTCAGTTGCACAGTGGAAAACAGACAAAAGGATCTCCTGCAGTTCAACAAAGCATGGTCAAAGGCCACAGAATCGTGTGAAAAAAATAAGCTGCTGCAGTTGATTGCAGAATATCTGGAATACAGAAAAAAGAATAAGGACTTGAACAACAACGGCATTCCCCGCATGGTCAAAGGATATTTTTATGAAATGGCCTGTGTTATTCAGGAATGTTACAGAATATTGAAAAATCAGGGAATCATGTTCATGGTAAATGACAATGTGCGTTATGCGGGCGCAGGAGTGTCGGCTGATCTGATTCTTTCTGAAATTGCAGAAAATATGGGATTTGCAGTTGAAAATATACTGGTTTTGCCCAATGGAAAAGGAAACAGCAGTCAGCAGATGGGCATTCATGGCAGGGAAGTGTTAAGGAAATGTGTTTATGTATGGAGAAAATCAAATTGAAACATCCTGCTTACAAAAATCATCTTGTTTTCGGAGAATCGCTTGTTACACCGTATGAACAGACCCGCGCCGGTTTTGTTGCACTGGCTCTTGAAAAAAACAGAAAAGCATCCCCATATATTGAAGAAGCGAGAGTTCTGAAATCATTGACCAGAACAGTTGAAAAGCCTGCACAGTTGCTTGCCATTGCAAAGATACGTCCCTCAATATTGACTGCCGCAGGCATTTCAGATAAAGCGGCAAATTATCTGACAGAAAAGGATAAAGATGAAGCGATAAAGAATCTTATTGATTATTGAAAATTTTCTTAAACCCGCCGGGAAAGATTTTATTGATGAGATGATATACCGTTTTCTTTTGACAAAAGGAGACGCGCTGGGGGGCAGTATGAGAAATCTGGCTGGTTCATTGGGAGAAAGAAAATTCAGCAGAACACTGATTTCAACATTGAAAATACAGGGAAAAAATTATTCATGGTTTCATTCAAAATCGAAAAAATGGATTGACTGTTCCGAAGATGATGCTGATATAGAACTTCATCTGAAAGGTATCAGTTGGTCAGCAGAAGGAGAGATAAGAACATTAATCTACAATCTTAGTGTGCCTGTTGTGAAGAAAAATGTTGATCTGTGCCTTTTCAGAGCCGCCCCGGAGGAGATGATTTTCGGGAAAAACAGAAATTCATGCCATTATAAATATGAGTTATATCTTTCTCTTGGAGAACTTAAAGGCGGAATTGATCCTGCGGGTGCTGATGAACATTGGAAGACAGCCAACACTGCTTTGGAGCGTATCCGCAATGCCTTTCTGACAAAACATCTCAGGCCCAAAACTTTCTTTGTTGGTGCGGCTATTGAGAAAGCAATGGCTGAAGAACTTTATCAACAACTGTCAAATGGTGTTCTGGATAATGCAGCGAATTTGACGGATGAAGATCAGCTTGTTTCCGTAGCTGAATGGCTGATAAATTTATAAATGCCAATTTTATCAACAAATTTATGTGTCAGCAAAAAAGCGGCAGTGTTTGTACTAGAGACTGATGAGCAGGATACAACTGAATATTTACTTCCCACTGAAGCCAACCGGAAACATCTTTTGCAGGCAGTGAAAGATTTGGAAAACAAATCATGTTATATTTATATCAATTCCATTTAATTATAAAAAAGAAATTGCATATGAAAAATTTTGATATACAATGTTTGGGAAATCAGGCAGTGATAACTGTCAATCTTTCCTTTATGAACATTGATTCATTAAATCGTCTGATTGAACGTCTGCGGTTTGAAGAACTGATTCAGAATGCTGATTCAGTGATGAGGTCACGGAAATCGGAACAGAGATAAAACAGGATTACTGTAGGGGCAACCCTTGCGGTTGCCCCTCATTGTTATTGGGAAAAAATACGGGAAGATGAAGACAAAGGATTTTGCTTTGTTTTTTGAACCCAAGAGGCTCTTCTGAATTTTAATTATTTGAATTTGTATGTAAAATAGATTCCACAGGAACAACCATGTCCTATCTTGTCCTAGCAAGAAAATACCGGCCCCAGACCTTCACTGATGTGGTGGAGCAGGAGCATGTGACCCGGACCCTGAGCAATGCCATTTTAGCCGGACGGGTGGCCCATGCCATTCTGTTTTCCGGCCCCAGGGGAACTGGAAAAACCACGATTGCAAGAATTCTGGCAAAAGCCATGAACTGCGAGCATGGCCCCACGCCCACGCCCTGCAACCAATGCCGATCCTGCACGGAAATCACATCAGGCAGCGCGGCCGATGTGTTTGAAATAGACGGCGCATCCAACAACGGCGTGGATCATATCCGTGATCTGCGGGAAAATATCCGGTACATGCCCGCTCACAGCCGGTACAAGATTTATATCATTGACGAAGTTCACATGCTCAGCACAGCGGCCTTCAATGCCCTTCTCAAAACATTGGAAGAGCCGCCCGCGCATATTCTCTTCTTTTTTGCCACCACAGAACCGCATAAAATTCCCATCACCATACTTTCCCGGTGTCAGCGTCATGATCTGCGGCGCATTGATCTGGATGACATCTGCAATCATATGGATGCCCTGTGCAAAAAGGAAGGCATCAGCATCACAAGAGAAAGTCTTGGCATTATTGCGCGGGAATCCGGCGGCAGTATGCGCGATGCGCTCAGTCTGCTGGATCAGGTCATGTCCGGCTCTCCCGAAGGCATCAGCCATGAGCAGGTGCTGGATCTGCTGGGCGTGGTGGATCGCAGGATTCTTTTTGATTTCTCTGCTGCCGTGATGCGCGGGGATTTGCCGGAAATTCTCGGCATTATCGAAGATATTTATGATCAGGGGCATAATCTCAAGGAATTGTACGGCTCCCTTGCGGAGCATTTTCGGAATCTGCTGGTCGTGCGGATAGGGAAAAAAGTGGATAAACTGGTGGATGTTCCCGCACATGAAATTGCAATGATGAACGAACAGGTGCGCAATGTGTCCGAACTGTTTTTAAGCCAGATTCTGGATGCCCTGTGCAAAGAGGAAAGTGCGATCCGCTATTCCACCCAGCCCCGGCTGGCTCTGGAAATGGCTTTTATCCGGGTGTTCCAGATCCGTCCGGCCCTGCCCATTGAAACACTCATTGAAAAGCTGGACAAACTGAGCAAAGGGGTGTATGACGCCCCTGCGGATTTTCCAAGACATGAACCAGCGGTGGCTGCGGTGCGGGAATCTGTGTCTTACCGTGTGGCCTCTCCCAGATCCCAGGAGACAGGGCCCCGTGAAACAGAAAAAAGTATCCGGCCATCCGCTGTTCCGGAATCCCCTGCGCCTGCGGAATATTCCTCTCCGAAACCGCAGGAGACACAGCAGCCGGAAGCGGAAAACCGTATGCAGTGCTCTTCTGTTCCGGCATCTCCGGTTCATCAGGAAAAAGAAGAGATACAGGAAACAGAAGATTCTGTTGCGGATTCCGGGATAAAAGCGGTTTGTCAGGCGGATGAACCTTTGGAAAAAACATGGGAAAAACTCATGGAAATTCTGGCTGCCCGGTCTCCCGCTCTGCGTTCCTGTCTGGGAAAATGCAGTATCAAAAGCCTTACGCAGGATGCGCTGGAACTGGAAACAGAGGGCAACGCTTTTCAGCAGAAGCAGACAGAAAAAAATCTGGATGCAATCCGGGGTGCATGTGAACAGTTTTTTGGTCGGAAGATGAATGTGTCTGTCTCTGCCGGTGTGGCACAGGCAAACAGCAAACAGGAAGAAATCTCACGGGCACAGCGCATCAAACAGGAGGCTGTCAACCATCCGCTGGTTGCGGCCGCGCTGGAAATATTTGATGGCAGGCTCGTGGATGTGAAAATTTTATAGGAGGTGTCATGATGAAGGGCGGTATGGGAAACATGATGAAGCAGGCCCAGAAACTGCAGTCCAAAATGCTCAAACTGCAGGATGAGCTGGCCAATGAGACAGTGGAAACCAGCGCGGGCGGCGGAATGATCCGGGTAACAGCCAACGGCAAACAGCAGATTGTGTCCATTCAGATTGAAAAGGAAGTCGTTGACCCGGAAGATGTGGAAATGCTCCAGGATTTGCTGCTCGCGGCAGTCAATGACGCACTGAACAAATCCCAGCAGATGGTCTCGGAAAAAATGAGCAGACTGGTTCCTGCGGGAATGAATATTCCGGGACTGATGTAAGAGGCGGAAAATGAGTCATTATCCGGCCTCTGTGCTGCATCTTGTCAAAGCATTCACCCGGCTTCCGGGCATTGGGGAAAAAACAGCCGAACGCCTGACCCTGCACCTGCTCCGTGCCCAGCCGCGGGAGGCAGAGGAACTGGCAGCCGCGATTTTGCACATGAAGGAGAAATCCCGGCTGTGTTCCATCTGTTTCGGTCTGAGTGACACAGACATCTGCCGGATCTGCTCCAATCCGGCACGGGACCTGTCTCTGCTGTGCGTGGTGGGCGAT
>CAZDIU010000219.1:0-9439 GCA_964505535.1 uncultured Desulfobacterales bacterium
TATTTATAATTTTGAATTGAAAACAAGAGGAAATGACTTTTGAAAGAGGTCTATTCTTACAAAGGAACATTTTTATCATGTCGGTGCAAAGGAAGATAATAGAAATTCAATGCTTGAAGCACTTGTGATGAATTTTGAACCAAAGACACCTTATGAAGAATCGCTTTTAAAAAAAGAACAACTCGCTCTATTTGAGAAAATAATAAAAAATCAAAGCTTAACCAGTCGCTCCAGCGGACGGGCTTAACGCCCGCCGCCCGTTAGCTTCATAAAGAAATAATCTGTAATAATTAAAGATATTGACCAGCATAAAAGAATGAAAGGAGTTTGTCTGTGGAAACAACAGGCAGAGCGGGCAAAATTTTTTCTTTGCCCACCACAGTCAACAGCACATGCCAACCCCAAAAAACCGGATGCAAAAACATGCTCCGGGTCGGGTTATTTTTGTGTCAGGTCTCAACATCCTTATGCAGCAGAAAGAATATGCGGAAAAGAGGTTTGTATGCAGACAATTTCCATTGAAAACAAATGGATTGAAACCGCCAGACTCTTCGGAGACATATCAGGCATTGTCAAAGAGGCACTGCGGAGTTATTTCATCCGGCAGTGTGAACAGAAAATAAACAATGCAGATGCCCAGATGGAATTTTATAAGCATAAGTATAACTGTGATTATTCAGAATTTAAAAAATTGATTCAGACGGATGAATCTTTTTTAAATAAAATTGAATCCCAAAACCTCATATGGGAGCAGGATGCAATTGAATGGGAATATTGGACTGAAGAAAGAGAGACATGGAGCAGCCAACTCACAGCTATTTTGAATCTCTGAAAAATCTTGTTTACAAAACATTGCGTTGCATCAGTTCTGAACGGCTTGAATATAATCCGCAAAGGAGTTTGTGGGAAATTCATGGTACTCTGGGCGGATTCGATATTTTCATGAAAGAGGTTTTTATACGAAAAGGACGGATGTATTCGTATTATGTCATCAGAGAAGGCGAAGTTGCTGTCGGTTTTGACAACTATCCGGACAGACAGGCATTACAGCAAAAATATGGAAAAAAATTCACTTCCCATATTGATGAACTGATTCCTCACCGGCACGGTCAGAATAAGACAGACTGTGAACTGACCGGAGAAATGACAGTGGAGAAATTTCTGAAATATCTTTCCGATGAATTATTGCCGATGAACCTTAACGGAATAAAATAATTGAACTGACAACAGCAGGCATGGTGAAATCTTTTTTTTGCCAGCCCCAGTCAAAATGAAAAAAACCAAAGTTGAAACATTATACTCATCATCCTGTCTGAAAACAAAGGGGAACAGCACCTATGGCAATGATGCTGAAAAAAATCAGAAAAAACGGGTGTGTTTTATTGGAAAAAAATATGCCGGGAGAGTGTAATGTAAATTAATCTGAGAGGAGAAATATGGAAGTTCAGGAAAGAATTGCTTTGGTAAAAGACCGGGCAAGGAAAAATTTTTCAAAGGGATTCAACTGCGCGGAATGCGTTCTGGAAGCAGTTCTGGAACATGTGGATACAGGTCTGCCCAGAGAAGTTCTCAGACTGGCAACGGGATTGGGAGGCGGTGTCGGACTCTCGGAGGATACATGCGGAGCAATCGTCGGTGCTGTATTGGCTGTCGGTGCGGTGCATGGGCGCAGCGGTCTTCCTGAAGGGGAAGACAGGAAAGCGGCAGCCAAAGCCGCTGCCGAACAGTTGTATGGAAATCCCGGACTTTACAGAATGTTCAACCAGTTGCCCAATATGATCAAAAGCAAATACGGAAACACGCTGTGCCGTGAAATCTGCAGACAGTGGAGAGACAACTGGCTTTGCCGGGATCATGCGCTTCATTGCCGTGAAATCATTACTGACATTGCAGAATTTGCGGCAACTGTCATTTATGGCGATAAAAATGAAATCATGTCAAAACCCTTCGGAGACAATGTGGAGAATCTGAAGGATGCCTGCACAGTAAAAGGCTGAGGGACTGCTTTAAATTAGGAGGTTCCTGATTGCAGCCAATTGTTGTGCCGAGTTTAGAAAATATACGGATTCAGTTTATATAACGCATATCAAACCATTCAGCCGGACAACCGCTCCTTTCGTTATCACTCCAAGGAGAGGGAGCCGGTTGATTCATTCTTGGGAGTATTGGAAAAAATTATAATCAGATTCTGTTGATATTTCTTTAAAATTCTGAATTTATTATAAAAAACATCTCCAATCTGAAACCTTCGGACTTTCACGGAGTCTGTCCGGAATGAGGAACAGCACTGCGCACAGTTCAGATCTGGGATCGGAACCGGCAGCCTGAGCTGAAATGTCAGCAGAACCAATGGTTTTATTTTGGAATCTGTCCAAGTGAAGCTGCGGGAGCATGTTTCCTGCGGGCACAGGATTTCATAACTGATGTTACGCACTGCCGTCATACCGGCGAAAGCCGGTATCCGGAACTGGCTGAAAATACTGGATTCCGGCTTACGCCGGAATGACGGTCAGGGAGAGTAACCTGCTGATTTTTAAAAGGGCAGCGTAACATCAGTTCATAAATGAAAAACCCTGAATCCTGCCCGGACCTGTCTCCGTTGCATACATTCTCAAAAATCATGCAATTATTTTAAATTAAATATAAAAACATCCAAAAAGATATTCAGACGGGTTCACCGGAACTGTCTGATGTCCGTACCGGGTATGAGAGAATCTTCTGCACCTTGCAAACGGCAATACAGCGGATTTGTCATTAACTGAAAAGTGAAAGAAACTATGAATCCAAACACAGCAGACATACTGATAGAGGCACTGCCTTACATCCGCCGTTTCAACGGCATGACCATTGTGATCAAATACGGCGGTCATGCCATGGTGGATGAGCAGTTGAAAGAGGATTTTGCCAGAGACATCACTTTGCTCAAGTTTATCGGCATCAAACCTGTGGTGATCCACGGGGGCGGACCCCAGATCAGCAAGGTGCTGGAAAAAATGGGCATCACGTCCACCTTTGTGCGCGGAATGCGTCTGACCGATGCGCCCACTATGGATGTGGTGGAAATGGTTCTCGGCGGCAAGGTGAACAAGGGAATTGTTCATCAGATCAACCGTCAGGGCGGAAAGGCTGTTGGTCTGAGCGGCAAGGACGGCGGTCTGATCCGGGCAAGGAAGATGCACATTGTGTTTCAGGAGGATGAAACCAAGCCTCCGGAAATCATTGATCCCGGACTGGTGGGAGAGGTCACAGAAGTGGACCCCTCCATCATCAACACCCTGACGGAAAAAGGTTTTATTCCCATCATTGCACCGGTGGGAACCGGTGAGGAGGGCGAAACCTACAATATCAATGCGGATCTGGTCGCGGGAAAAGTGGCACAGGCACTTAACGCGGGGCGTTTTGTGCTGATGACCGATGTGGACGGGGTTCTTGGCCCGGACGGAGCACTGATCTCTTCCCTGGATGCGGACACTGCCCGGAAAATGATTGCGGAAAAAAGCATTTCCGGCGGCATGATTCCCAAAATTGAATGTGCGCTGGACGCATTGAAAAACGGGGTGGGCAAAACCCATATCATCAACGGCAAAAAACATCATGCCCTGCTGCTGGAACTTTTCACAGACAGCGGCATTGGAACACAGGTGACAGTATGACAGAGGAAATCATCACACAGGCCAGCACCGTGATGGCCGCAACCTATGCACGGCAGCCCCTTGTTCTGGAAAAAGGACAGGGAAGCACCCTTTGGGACACAGAGGGGAAAAAATACACAGATTTTATTGCGGGCATCGCGGTCTGCAATCTGGGACATGCACACCCCAGAGTGGCAAAGGCATTGGCACAGCAGGCGGAAAAACTGTTTCACACCTCCAATCTCTATTACACGATTCCCCAGACCCAACTGGCTGCCTGGCTGGTCAGCCACAGTTTTGCAGACCGGGTGTTTTTCTGCAACAGCGGAGCGGAAGCCAATGAGGCGGCCATCAAACTGGCGCGGCGGTATTTTTATGAAAAAGGCGTGAGCGGACGTTTCCGCATCATCACTGCGCTCAAATCCTTTCACGGCAGGACTATGGGAACCCTTTCCGCTACCGGTCAGGACAAGATCAAAACCGGTTTTTCTCCTGTATTGGAAGGATTCGCGTTTGTGCCTTTCAATGATGCGGATGCTCTGCGCAGTGCAATGGATGAAACAGTCTGCGCTGTGCTTCTGGAACCCATACAGGGAGAGGGCGGCGTGGTCTGTCCTGATCCGGAATATCTGAAAACCGTGCGCGGCCTGTGTGATGAAAGAGGGATTCTGCTGATGTTTGATGAAATTCAGACCGGCATTGGCAGAACCGGAAAACTGTTCGCGTATGAGCATTTCGGAGTTGAACCGGATGTTATGACCCTTGCCAAGGCTCTGGGAAACGGACTGCCCATCGGCGCAATGCTGGCAAAAGAGGAAATCATGGCCGCATTCACGCCGGGAGCGCATGCGTCCACCTTTGGGGGAACCCCTGTGGTGACAGCCGCTGCTTTGGAAACCCTCAAAGTGCTGACCGAAGAGGGAATTATTGAACACTGTGCGCAGATCGGGGCTTATTTCAGGGAAAAGCTCCAATGGCTCAAAGCGCGGCATGATTGTGTCACGGATGTCCGGGGCATCGGTCTGCTGCTGGGCATGGTGCTGAAAAGCGAAGGTGCGCCTCTGGTGAAAAAATGTATGGAAAAAGGCTTTCTCATCAACTGCATACAGGGAAATATCCTGCGTTTTGCCCCGCCTCTGATTATTCAGAAACAGGAAATTGATGCGCTGGTGCAGTGCCTTGATGAGATCCTGTGATGCACCAGTATTCAAAAACCGGATTTTTCAGAAAAATCCGGTTTTTCGGAAAACTGTCAGGATTCCAGTCTGCTTTTTCTCTGTTTGTGCTATAACAATGTCATCCCTGTCGGGATTCTGATTTGCTTTTTCAATTTGTTCTGCAACAACAAATACGCAGCCGAACATTTTCGTGTATTCAAAAAACCGGATTTTTTATAAAAATCCGGTTTTTCGGACTGATTTCAACTGCACAGATCCTGAACAGAAAGGAACACCCCATGAGCATTGCGGAAACCTGGCGGAAGATCAGGCAGCAGGTGCCGGATTCTGTAAAAATTGTTCTGGCCTGCAAAAAAAGAACAGCGCAGGAGGTGGCAGAAGTGATTGACGCGGGCGCCACGGATCTGGGAGAAAATTATGTGCAGGAAGGGGAAAGCATTTTTGAGGCTCTGGGAGATAAGGCACACAAAGTCAGATGGCACATGATCGGCCCTTTGCAGAAAAACAAAATCAACAAAGCCCTGCGGATATTTGACATGGTGCAGACCGTTCATTCTGCGGATCAGGCTGATGCCATTGACAAACGCTGCGGAACTGTCGGCAAAAGGCTTTCGGTTCTCATTGAGATCAACAGCGGTGAGGAAGCCGCCAAGTCCGGTATTCCTCCGGAATACAGGGCAGTGGAATCTTTGGCCCGGCATATTTCGGCATTGCAGCACATCCGTCTGGAGGGTCTTATGACCATGGGCCCTTTTGAATGCAGTTTGGAAGAACTGCGGCTCTGTTTCCGGAAAACAAAGGAAATATATGATCGGCTCCGGGATTTGAACCTGCCGGATACGGAAATGAAATATCTGTCTATGGGCATGTCCGATTCCTGGCAGGCGGCCATTGAGGAAGGCAGTACCATGATCCGGCTGGGAACCATTGTATTCGGACAAAGACCGGTATGACAGTGCCGGATGGTTATTAAGCGGAAGGGTTGACAACTTTTTTAAAAGTTGTCAGCCCTTGTTCCGAATTGCCATGCCCGCCAAAGAATCAGGGCAGCGATTACTGCGCCTGTTATCAGAAGCATCAGCATTTGTTCGGGACTGAATTTCTTCACCGGATTATTCTTTGTCCAGTCCGAAGGCCGTGTGCAGCGCACGGACGGCAAGTTCCGCGTATTTTTCCGTAATCACGCAGGAGATATGAATTTCGGAGGTGCTGATCATGCGGATGTTGATGTTTTCCGAGGCCAGGGTGGAAAACATCTTCACTGCCACGCCTGCATGGTTTTTCATGCCCACACCCACGACCGAAACCTTGGCAATGTTTTTATCGCCATGCACTTCCTTTGCCCCAAGCTCTTTGACCACTTTCTCTTCAATTTCCATAGCCCGATCCAGATCGGTTTTGGGAACAGTGAAGGCAATATCGTTGGTCCCGTTTTTTGGGGGGGACTGAATAATCATATCCACCACTATCCCGGCCTCTGCAACAGGGGTCAGCACTTTGGCAGCAATGCCCGGCTGATCCGGCACACCTTTGATGACGATGCGGGCATCATTTTTGCTGCAGGTGATGCCGGACACCACCAGTCTTTCCATATCTGTATATTCATTTACAACCATTGTTCCCTCCTCTTCGGAAAATGATGAACGCACATGCACAGGCACGTTGAATTTTTTGGCAAACTCCACCGATCGGATTTGCAGCACCTTGGCCCCCAGACTGGCCATTTCCAGCATTTCATCATAGGTGATCCGGCTCATTTTCCGGGCTTTGTCACAGATATTGGGATCTGTGGTATATACGCCATCCACATCCGTATAAATTTCACACACATCCGCATTGATGGCTGCGGCAATGGCCACAGCCGATGTGTCGGATCCGCCCCGTCCCAGCGTGGTGATGTTGCCTCCGGGATCCATGCCCTGAAATCCGGCCACCACAACGATTTTCCGGTTTTCCACCAGTTCCTTGATCCATCTCGCCCCCACCTCGTTGATCCGGGCATTGCCGTACGCGCAGTCTGTGCGCACCTCTGCCTGGAAACCCATAAGGGACTGAGCGGGATAATTCATGGAAATCAGGGTCATGGCCAGCAAAGCCGAAGTAGTCTGCTCGCCGGTGGCCAGGAGAACATCCAACTCCCGCCTGTCCGGTCTTTTTGAAATTTCCTGTGCCATTCCAATCAGTTTGTCTGTAACCCCGGACATGGCAGACAGAATGACCACCACATCATTTCCCTGATCAAAAGTGCGGGCCACCCGTTTTGCCACATTCTGTATCCGTTCGATATTCGCGACAGATGTGCCGCCGTATTTCTGTACAATTAAAGCCATTGCTGCTCCTTGATTTTTTTTTCCACCTCATGCAGCAGATTCTCTTCCGAATGCCCCTTCGGATCAAGTGTGATGCTGCGTATGTCATCATCCAATATTTCAAGATAAATGGCAAGATAATCTTTTAAATTTCCTCTGTAAAGCCTGTCAGCCCATTCCATGACGATAACCGCATCCTCCCTGAAGATGTCATACAGGCCAATGTCCTCAAAATCCGCATTGTTTTCCAGTCGGTACAGATCAATATGAAAAAGAGGGCAGCGCCCCGGATATTCATGGATCAGGGTGTAGGTGGGGCTGGTGACACTGTATTCCGCGGGAACTTCCAGGCCCCGTGCCAATCCCCGCACAAACGCTGTTTTGCCGCTGCCCAGTTCCCCTGTCATGGCGATCACAGTGCCGGGTTTTACAAGTCTGCCCATGATTTCCCCCAAGGCGGAGGTCTGCTCCGGAGATCGGGTGGTTATCTGCATCATATTCAAATTCAGCCTGTTATATGTCAAAAACAAAAAAAGTTCTGCTTCCTTTTGCGTTTTTTACGCTATTGCATCAAAAAAAACAAGAATATCCTGCACCGGTTCCATGTTTGTGAAACCAATCTCCAAAAATCAGAAAACAAACTGAAATTACAATTTTATATTTGAAAGTATATAAAATTACATAAATGAAATATTTTTAAAATCAGGATGCGTCTGTCTGAGGAGAAAAATCAGTAACAATACTGTAAACAACTGAATTATAAAAAATTTAAAAAACAGCATAATTTTTTTTACGCATTGGCACGGAAATTGTATATTTTTAAAATTACAAATTCCCGTTTACGGAATAAGTTGTTTATGGTATGAAAAACAGCGTTTCAGGAGAAGACTGTTTTTTTGAGAATACAGAATCACTGAGTATTACCTGAAAAAACTGTAATTCCGAAACAGAACAGACAAACAGCACTGTCAGGAGAAAACATGTTTCCCTCTCATTTGAATTCCGCACCGTTATGGCTGACCCTCAAAGTGGCTTCCCTTGCCACCGTCACTGCCCTTTTGGCCGGTGTCTGTCTGGGTTTTGTGCTTGCCAGAAAACAGGTTTGGGGAAAGGACTGGCTGGATGCCCTTCTGGCTCTGCCTCTGGTGCTTCCGCCCACTGTGCTGGGCTATTATCTGATTGTTCTGCTCGGACGCAGAGGATGGATTGGTTCCTGGCTGCGGGAGACCTTTGGCATCTCCCTGATTTTCACATGGCAGGGTGCAGTGATTGCCTCTGCTGTGGTTTCCCTGCCGCTGGTGTTCAAATCGGCACGTTCCGCGTTTGAGGCTGTGGATGCAAATCTTGAAAATGCTGCCCGAACGCTTGGCTCCTCTGAAATGGGCGTATTTTTCCGTGTTTCCCTGCCTCTGGCGTTTCCCGGCATACTGGCAGGAACCATGCTGGCTTTTGCCCGTGCCATGGGAGAATTCGGTGCAACCCTGATGGTGGCCGGCAATCTGCCCGGAAAAACCCAGACGCTTTCCATGGCTGTCTATGATGCTGTGCAGGCAGGAAATGATCAGGTTGCCACAACACTTGTGATTCTCACCTCATCGGTGTGTGTGCTGATTCTTTTTGTGTCAGGCAAATTGTTAAAGAAGGAACGTATCTGAATTTCAGGAAATCAGGGAATTTTGGGCTGATCCTTTCAGGGAAGTTTTCGGAGTGCAGAAATTGTATCTTTGCAGGGCTGTTCTGCACGGTTGCGTGTGGCAAAAATACAACTTTTGCACTCCTCCGCAAAGGTTTTGATCGGCTGAATTTCCATATTTGGAAAAATAAAACAAAGCCCGGAACCCAGATTTCCGGAACTCAAAAGGAGAAGTAAAAGATGAAAAAAGCAAAACAGTTCCTGCTGATCATGTTCACGGTTTTTCTGATTCCCAGCCTTGCGTGCGGGGCTGAGGAAATCACGGTATCTGCTGCGGCCAGCCTGACCAATGCCATGACAAAGATCGGCCAGTCTTTTGAAAAGGCCAATCCGGATATAAAGGTGATATTCAATTTTGCCGCTTCCGGCGCGCTGGTGCAGCAGATAAAAAACGGCGCGCCTGTGGATCTGTTTGCCTCGGCTGATCAGAAATCTATGGATACGGCTGAAGCGGAAAAACTGATCCTGCCCGAAACCCGGAAGAACTTTGTGAAAAACACTTTGGTTCTGGCGGTTCCCGCGGATTCGGCTCTGACAGTGAAATCCCCCGAAGATCTGAAGCAGAGCAGCATAAAGAAGATCGCTGTGGGAACCCCGGAAACCGTGCCGGCCGGAAGATATGCCCGT
>CAZDIU010000220.1:0-9386 GCA_964505535.1 uncultured Desulfobacterales bacterium
GGTGACACTCTGTAATATCCTTAACTTAACGGCATTGGGGCAGAGCCCCGCAACGGGTCAGGAGGCGGGGCAGGCGGCGAACCTGACAGCCCTGCCTCTCAGGTGGGGACTTTTTAAAGAACTTAACAGCCCTGCCCCCCTGCCCCTCCCTCAGGGGAGGGGAGCCTTAAGGAAACAGCATTGATTATAAGGTGTCAGTGTTCAGGTTTCAGGAATACAGAACACTGATAACTGAAACCCGACATCTCCACAAAAAATCAATGAATTCAGCATGTCTTTTTCCATACAGCAAAAGTCTCTGCTTTGCAAGCAAAAATTCGCTTTTAAAGAATTTTGTTGACTTTCCTTATTAAATATTTTATTATAGCGAATATTCAGACATGCTCCCCTTTTTCTGTTCCTAATCGCATACATCTTTTGTTTTCAGGAGGTTCTATGGTCGGCATTGTGATTGTCACCCACGGAAAACTGGGCAAGGCCCTTTCAGACACCGCAGAGTTTATTCTCAATTCCCCTTTGGATGCCGTGACAGCAGTTTCTGCGGAGCCTGATGATTCGCCGGAAAGGCTGCGAAAGAAGATCGCGGAGGGGATCAGACGGGTGGATCGGAAAAAAGGGGTTCTGATTCTTACAGACATGTTTGGCGGCGCGCCTTCAGATATGAGTTACGCTTTTCTGGAAAAGGGAAAAACCGATGTGATTTCCTCGGTCAATCTGCCCATTCTGCTCAGGGCGGTGCATCTGCGCAGGCACACAACTCTTTCCGGTCTGGGCAGGTGTCTGACTTCCTACGGAAAGCACAACATCTCTTTGGCAAGTGAGATTCTGGCGGGAAAACCCCGATCCCTGTCCTCTGCCTGCCCTTTTTTCAACGGGGAAAGTCTGTTGCAGGCCGAATGAGTTGTCAGGGATGTCCTGCAGGGGCGGGAAAACAGGTCGGGGCTTTTTTCAAAGGGAGAGGTATAAAAAAAATTGTGAAAGGCATAAAAAAAGTTAATAGCTGAAACTTGAAAGGAATACAACTCCCCTCATTCCTTAGGGAAATGAGGGGATATTTTTTTCGGGTTTGTTTAAGGTGTTCGCAATCCTGCCACATCCTGCAGAATATAGATGGGATTTTCCAGACCGATGGTTCCGTTTCCGTCCACGTCATTGTTCAGATTGATGGCTCCGGACGGATTGATTCCTGCCGTAATCTGAAGGGAAATGATGGCATCAGTGAGATTCACGCCGTCATTATTATAAATATCTCCGAGAGCAGAAGAACCGGGCTGAAGGGATATATTATCGAGCAGAAAATATATCGCATAATTGTTGGTTTGTTCTGTTGAGCCGAACTGAAACAGAATATCATAGGTATTGCCAGCATAAGCCGACATATCCAGTTGGCGCTCTTTCCATCCCTTTATTATGCGATCATTCCAGTAAGGGTTGTATTCAGAATCATGAGGAATTATATCCAATTCTTCATTTTCCCAGCTCCCATCCAAGTTCTTCAGTTTAACCCTGAATGTTGCTTTTGCCACTCCCATTGTATCAGCAGGCTGTTCAATATTATACCAAAATTTCAAAGTGGCATTATCCGGAACTGTTATTCTTTGGAGCAGATAGGCATCTATTTCTTTACAGGAACCACCAACCTGTGCAAAATAAACCGCCAGTTTTTCACCGCCATCGTCATCCACAGGAGGGAATAAGCCATTTGTATTGTTTAACTGAATGCTGACACCGGGCGGGCTTGTATTCGGACACGTTCTGTGCGGTGTCCAGCCTGTTATACCCGGATCTGCTTCAAAATTCCCGTTCGTTATGACATCTGCTGCCCCTGCCGGATATACGGCTGTCAGCATAAAACAAGCACACAGTATCAGGAAAAAAACCTGCTTTTTCATACATCACCTCTCAATTTTTGTTGGTTGCTGTCTGGCATAATGCAAAAAATATGCCGAATCAACATCGAATTTTATAGAAAAATATCTTATTCACATATTTTATATCATTTTTTTTTGCAAATCAATACATACAAAAAAATATCTTCAAAAAAGATGAATTCTGTGCTATTTTTTTGACAGATGCTCAAATCTGTTGAAAAAAACAGCAGTGGCAGGGTGTGCAGAATCGCTGTCGGAAATCCGGTCTTCCCTGTACGGAGAGCAATTTTGCACACTCTGCTGAAATTGTCAAAATCAAATGGCATGTCGTACTGTATAAAAAATTTCAGAAGATCGGATTTTGGGAATCCGGAAATCAGAAAAAAATTGCCGAACCATTGCATGTCATATGCAGAATCAGGTATGGAAGGAGGACAGGGCCATGAAAAGAAATTCGGGATTCACACTGATGGAACTTCTTGTTGTCATTGCAATTATTGCCATTATCATGACGATTTCCATACCGAATTTCATAACCTGGAGGGATGACACCCGTCTGAAAAAGGCGGCAAGGGATATGTACAATATCCTGCAAAGGGCAAAGATGGGGGCTATCAGTCAGAACAGGGACTGGCGGGTCAGTTTTGACACGGCAAACGGGAAATATACCCTTATTGATTCCCGAAACGGAACATTTGATGATGCAGATGATATTATCGTGCAAGCAATTGTTTTAAATGATTATGGAAGCGGGGTGGGCTACGGACACGGAGCGGCAGGCAAACCTGTGGGAGCTTCATTCGGGACCGGCAATGTCACCTTTTCCGGCAGCCGGGTATCGTTTGACGCGCGGGGAATGCGTTCCGGGGGCTCACTGGGTTATGTTTATCTGTCCAATAATCAGCAGACGGCCTACGCGATAGGACTGCGTTCCAATGCAGGTTCCATTGTCATGAAAAAATGGAACGGCAGCGCATGGAATTAAGCTGCTCTTAAAAAATTTTACAGAAGACCTGATACGCTGTCAGTCTTGAATCTGTGAGTTGCAAAAAACCGGATTTTTTAAAAAAATCCGGTTTTTCTGAACGGTTAAACTCATAAAATCAAACCTGACAAAGCACTAAGGGCTTGTAAAAAATAACCTGTACAATTTTCCTGTCCCGAAACCCTGAGGGTTTTGAAAATCCTCAGGATTTATAACAGGTTATTTTGACACAGACCCTAATCTCAAAACTGCCCAAATCTGTCACACCGGCTTACGCGGGTATGACGGTCATGCGTAACGTTTTTCAGAACAACCGGATTTTTTTTAAAAAATCCGGTTTTTTGAATGCACGAAAACTTCTTTTTGCCTGCCTGCAGGTATCTTTTCAATGGAGAACCGGTATTACGCCATCCTTATGAACTCCGGCAGCTTGCTGTGTTCTCCGTTCTCCGTCATTTCTGCGAAAGCAGGAATCCATTTCCCAACAGGTTCCGGATGCTGACTTTCGTCAGTATAACGACCGGATACTGACTTTATCCGGTATGACGACGGTGCGCAGCATCAAGTGAAAATCCATATAAAAATGAAAATATTTTCATACATGGCACAGATTTGGCACGAATTTTGAATATAGAATGAGGCAGCAAAGGAGGCAGCATTTATGAAAAAGAGTTCGGGCTTCACAATGGTGGAAATTCTGGTTGTCCTCGCCATTATCACTATTCTTATGACGATTTCCATACCGAATTTTATGGCATGGAGAGACAACACACGTCTGAAAAGAGCGGCAAACGATATTTACAATGCCATGCAAAGGGCAAAAATGGGGGCCATCAAGGAAAACAGAAACTGGTCAGTCAGTTTTGACACAGCAAAAGAAACCTGCAGCATCATTGACTGGGTCAACGGTACATTCGGCGATGCGGATGATATAACTGTGGCAGCCTTTGACCTGGCTTCATACGGCAGCGGCGTTGCTTACGGACATGGCGCAGCCACCAAGGCGCTGGGCAGTTCTTTTGAATCAGACAATGTTGATTTTACCGACAACAGAGTGACATTTCTTGGCAGCGGCATGTTTGATTCCACCAAGGCTGATCAGTATGTCTATATCTCAAATGTCCGAAACAGTGCTTACGGCATAGGTTTGCGTTCCATTGCAGGAGCTGTCACCATGAAAAAATGGGACGGGACCGGCTGGAAATAAAAGAGAGGTGCCATATGAAAAAAAAAATCATGAATGAACAGGGATTCACACTGCTTGAGATGATGATTGCCGTGTTAATCTCAGCCGTTGTGATGATTGCCATTTACCTTACCTTTGCTTCACAGGAAAAATCCCAGATTACCCAGAAGCAGATTACGGAAATGCAGCAGAACATCCGGGCAGCCATGCACATCATGTCAAACGAAATCCGGCTGGCAGGGCATGACAAAAGCCTGGAACGGAATGCAGAAGCAGGGCTTATAGAAGCAGGCCCGGGGAGAATCCGTTTTGACATGGATATTTGTCTTACGGACGGAACTCCGTATCCCTATTATATAGATGTTAATGGAACACCAAATGATCCAAGTGATGATGTGGAGGGAGATCCGGACGGAGACACTGACGGCCCGAATGAAGATGTGACCTATGGTTTTGATAAAGCGGATGATGCAGATGGAGACGGAATGATTGACAACCCGTCTGCGGATTTTGAAAAACTGCTTTTGAAGCGTGAGACCTGTCCCACAGAGAACAAATCCGATAAAACCAAATGCAGCGGATTGCAGCCTTTTGCCGAATTTATTCAGGGGGTGCGGTTTACCTATTTCGATGGAGCCGGAAATGTGATTGCAGGCACAAAATCGGGCGGATTTCTGACCGATACCCAGATGTCCAATGTCAGAACTGTCAGACTTGCCATTCTGGGCAGAACCAAAAGAGACATACGGGAGATTCCGGATACAGAAACCTATGACATGAGCGGTGATGGCAGTTTTGTGGTCGGCCCCTTTAATGACACCTTCCGGCGCAGACTGCTGATAACCACCATCAAATGCAGAAATCTTGGGGTTTCACTTGAATAAATGCGTTTGTTTTAAACCCCAGGGGTTTTCAAAACCCTCAGGGTTTGAGCAGATTCAAAACATTGTTAAGGAGACAGGCCATGTTGCACACAAAACTTGACAAAAGGCATAAGAATGAGGATGGATTCACCCTGCTGGAAATCATGATTTCCACAGTGATTCTCTCTGTCGGACTTCTTGCCATAGGCATTATGCAGATATCCTCCATTGACGGAGATGCAAAAGCCAGAGAAATCACAGAAGCCGGTACGCTGGCAATGGATCAGTTGGAATCGCTGCTGGCAATGAATTACGACAGCATAAACACAGGAAACGGACAGGAAGTCTATAAAAATGAAAAATATACCGTAACCATAGATGTTACGGAAAATACCGAGGCCAAACCGGATGAGGTTCCGGGTCTGGGGATTGATGTGAAGCTGGTGGTAATGACAGTTGCCTGGCAGTCAAAGTATGAGGACGGCGTCAAAAACAAAACGTTTTCCATGCGTCATGTCATTCCCATGATTGACAAATAAGGAGGAAACAATGAGAATATTTGCAAAACCGGTGAAAAATCAGAAGGGTTCCACACTGTTCATCGCGATAATCGCTTTGATTTCGCTGACCCTGCTGGGCATTATGGCCATAAGCAATACCATGTCGGAACTCAGGGTTTCCGGCAATGACCGCCTGAGCAAACTGGCTTTTTTCACCACAGAGGCGGCCAGAGGGTATGTGGTGGGTCATGCGGAACTGTACAATTTCAACAATACAAGCAAAGTAATGAAATTTCCTGATGATGCAGAAGGAAAGGACGAGAACAACATAAAAAAAATAGGCTCTGACGAGTTTTTCTGTCTGGATGGGAATCCGCCGTGCAATCAGGCATTCAGGGGCACTGTGGAGTATCTTTCTGCGGAAGCGACTAAAAAATATCCGCCGCGCGGTTCGGGTTTTTCCGTGGGAGCCTATTCCGCGAATGTGTATCAGATGGAATGTGAGGGATTTTTCAAGATGGCGGATTTGGACAATCTGGAATCAAGGACAACCATAGAACAGGGTTTTTACAGGATAGGACTGTAAGTCTGACGGGAGGCAATTATGAAAAGTATGAAAAGAAAGAAATATCTGTCGGTAATGGTGCTGGTGTTTTTCTGCTTCTCCACATTTGTGCAGGGTTTTGCATTTGCGGATGACACCTGCGTTTTCGGAAATACAGAATCGGACGATGTGAAACCCAATATTGTTCTGCTGCTGGAAAACGGCCTGGAAATGAAGCATGTGACCTGGCACAAAAATTTTGACAACACCAAAGATTATCTCACAGGTGTGAGTGTGTCCGATGTCAGTCCCAAGTTCGGCCCTCTGGCAGGGAACACCGCTGTCACCATCACGGGAAAAAACTTTGCTGACGGTGCGACAGTGACATTCGGCAGCAATGCGGCCACCAATGTTGTGGTGAAATCCAAAGCCGAAATCACCTGCAAAACACCCGCAGGAACAGGAACAGTTCCTGTAACCGTCACAGTGGGAAGCAAAAGTGCGACACTGGCCGATGCCTATATCTATGGTGAAAATCCCATCATTGTCAATACAGTGGATCCGGAATCCGGAAAAGTGAGCGGCGGAACCCCGGTTATCATAATGGGAAGCAATTTCCCATCGGGTGCAACCGTGAAATTCGGCACAGTCAGTGCCACAGGTGTAACGGTCAATTCCGGTGGAACAATGATTACCTGCACAAGTCCTGCGGGAGTTGCGGGAACTGTGGATGTAATTGTGAGCGGAGACGGAAAAACCGGCCAGAAAACAGGGGCATTCACCTATGTTGCGGAAACACCGGCTCCCACGATCACAAGCATCAGTCCGACCACGGCTGCTCCCGGAGCCACCCTTACCATCACGGGTACAAACTTTGTGGATGGCGCGACTGTGAAATTCGGAGAAGTTGCGGCTGAAATCACTTCTGATTCCAGCACCTCCATTGTCTGCGTTGTTCCTGCCGGAAGCGGAACAGTGAATGTGATTGTGACAAACCCGGACGGAAAGTCCGCTTCAAGAAGTTTTACCTATACCCTGTCAATGACACCGGGTTCCAAACTGAAATTTACGTTTTCCAGTATCACCAATGATTCCAACAACAACAAAAAATTCATGGTCAATGATACGGTAGAGGCGAGTCCTTCGGGAGCAAAAGGCAAGATTATTGATCTGGATCCTGATCATCCGGCTACGCCAACCTCCATGACTGTTGAACTTAGCAGCGGGACATTTCAGGTTGGGGATACAATCAAAAACGGAAACACCAACTCTGTCGGCGTTATTGCCACCATCAGTGCAGGTACCGGTTCTGGCGGGTCATACGGCGGTTTTGGGGAGGGCAGTGATTCTTCTGACGGCAGTTACACGGAAAACAGCGGTTCAGACAGTGGGGAAAATGCAGGCACTGCCGGAACTTCCGCAGGGCTTTACGCTGCGCCTGAAGGGGTCGGTTCTGTTGCCAGTGGTGTTACGGACGGGGAGGACGGCTTTTTCAATGAACTGGGCTATGGCATGGTTTCCCAGGGCGGTTATATTTATCTGGTAAGGATAAAATTTGATCTCTCTCTTGAATCCTACAACAGCGGATGGAAGGAAAGCGGAACCAAAGGGGCCGGTACTTTTACCTTTAACGGAAAAACCATCACCCTGCCCTTTAAGGCCAGTTCAACCAAAGACAGCAGAGGAATCATTGACGGCGCAGATTTTATGATGTATTCGGCCAATTATCTCAACTGGCTGTTCTTCAGCGGTGAATATACCGGCACCGGATCAGACCTGCCAGACAAAAGCCGTTTTTACTGGGCCAAATATGCAGTCATGCTGGCAGCCAAGGTTACGGAAAACAAGGCGCGTCTGTCCATTTACAATTTTACATCCAACAACAGCGGCGCATCCAATGTGCAGCCCTTCAGCGACAGTTACTGGAAGACTTCCATCGGAACCAGTTTTGAGCAGATGCTGTCTTCCAACTATGTCAACAATGTGAATAATATGGGAACTGTCACCTATTCCCCGCTGGGAGAAGGTCTGGCCAGTATCGGCGGATATTATGAATCGAATTCATCCGGCATTGATCCCATTGCCGGAAGATGCGCGGGCAATTTTGCCATTGTCATCAGCCCCGGACTTTCTTCCGAAGATTTGGCCATCCCCTCAAAGTCTGAACCGGATTCTTTCAGCGATTATGATGCGGACGGAAAGGACAGCACAGATTACTCCAGTCCGGACAAATGGGGAACCATTTACAAAGACGGGGCTGAAATAAAAATCCCCATGAGATACCGGGGTTCTTCCTATCTGGATGATGTTGCCTCCTATCTGTACAAAAATGATATAGTGCCTTATATCACCGGATTTCAGAACGTGAAGACCTATACAGTGGGATTTATGGGAAATGAGGCAAGCAATGCGTTTCTGATCAATACCTCCAACAACGGAAACGGGTTCACGAATCTTTATGACAGTTCCAACCCGGAATACGGCAACTATCATGCCAGTGCCAACTATCCCGAGGAACTGGCGGCAAAACTGCTGGAAATCATTTCCAAGATTCTTTCCAGAACCAATACGTTCACCGCACCGGTTGTGCCTGTCACCCGTACCACCAGCGGCAACACGATTTACATGGCCTTCTTCAAACCAAAGGCCAGCAATTTCTGGGAAGGCAACCTGACCAAATTCGGACTTTCCAATGATCTGAAGATTCAGGATGCCAGCGGAAATGATGCCACCGAACCCAACGGCGCACTGAAAGATTCTGCCACACCTTACTGGCAGATTCTTGACTGGGCAAATTCGGCCAAACCCAATTTCATGGACAATGGATTGCAGACGTCCAGTACAAGCGATGATCGGACGATTTACACCCATATTGGAACATCCAAAACCCTGACCGAATTCAGCACCGCCAGCAGTGATGTGAAAACTGCGGTGGGAAGCATCACAGTGGGAAGCATCACCTATTCGGCAGAGCAGATTATCAATTATGTGCGGGGTGCGGATGTGGAAAACAGCAGCGGAAACAACCGGACAGTCATCACCGGTGACATCCTGCACAGTGAACCCGCGGTTGTGCGTTATACGGATTCGGATTTCAATATAAACAAAATCCGGGTCCTGTATGCCTCCAATGACGGAATGCTCCACGCTGTCAACGATGACAACGGAAAAGAGGCATGGGCCTTTATTCCCAATGATCAGCTCTCCCGTCTGGGACTCATGCTCAGCGATCAGGGACACCAGTTTTATGTGGACGGAACCCCGAAAGTCTGGATTTCTGAAAATGTGAAATACAACGGTTATGTGGATCCCGGTGAGAAAGCCATTCTGGTCTGCGGAGAAAGAAAAGGCGGAACCCGCTTCTTTGCACTGGATATCACCAGCCCGGACTCTCCGGAACTTCTGTGGTGGATTGCCGATCTCCTGCCCTCCCAATC
>CAZDIU010000221.1:0-9337 GCA_964505535.1 uncultured Desulfobacterales bacterium
ATAAACTTCCATCCGGCTAAAATTTAATGTGTAAAAAGTGGGACACACCCGAAAATTCACATGCTGCTGACAAGTTTATTGTCAATTTTTCAGAGGAGATACCTGTTAAGCCTTTTGATGACAGGACAGATAGTTCTTCCATAAAATCCAATACATTAAAAATTTCTTTAAAAGAGGACAACGGTGATGCCTATTGTGCTTTGAAACTGTTCCCTGAATCCTTCCGTCCGCTTGTCCTTTTGTTTGCCAGAACTGATGTCCGTTGGGTCAGACACAGTGAGGAAGGTCTGATTGAATGGCAAAGATGGAGAGCAAAAACCGAAGAAATACCAATTCAGCGTTTGGAAGAATTGGAAGATTCAAGAGTGCTGATAGAGATTGATCATGAACTGAAAACAGACAAACCAAAGATAATACTTAAAGATCAAAACAAAAAAGGGAATCTGAATGAGGTTCTGCTGAGTGAAAATGCAAAAAATTTCAAACGGAACAACCGGCAGGTATGGGTTGTCAATCTGAAAAAATATTCTGACCAGTTGAAATCTCTGAAAGATAATCAGCAGGCAGATATAATTTACAGAGATCAGAATGAATGGATTCTGTTTTCTCTGCTGAGATTTCCTGAATTCAAGGACTTTACAGTCGAATCTGTTTCTGTTGATTCAGATTCAGAACAAATCAGAATCACTTGGACTCCGCATCCGAATGATCCGCGTAAAAACCGTGTGCTGAAATTATTTCCCTGTGATAATCCCCAACATGTTATCTCTTTTAAAATACAGGATAATGCGGATCCGCCTGTGGAGATTCGATTGGAATCTGCAAAAAAAGCAGAAAAATGGACTGCCCAAATTCATGTGCAGCGATCCCGTTTTGGCATTAACCGTTTTTCTTCAAATTCCTCTTCAAATGTTCAGGCGCAATGGCTGCGAATGCCATTGCAATGGGCTGATTGGCGGGAGTATGCAGCTATACGCCCTGATGAAGTTGCAGAAAAATATTCCATGTTCGAACATTTACCGGATAAAGTTAAACAGACTTCTCTGCCCTGGACGCAGTTTTTGTATTTTTTTCATCATGAAAGCAGTGAAAATTCCCATCAGAAAATAAGAGAAATGATAGGGGATGATATTATTGAAAAATTATTGCCGTTTTGCAAAGGAACCTTTTGGGATGTAAAATATTCATCAAAAACTGGTAGTGGGACTTTTTATGCTGATTATTTTATTTTATAAATCAGCATATTAGCTAAAAACAGCACAAACAGTATCATGGATGTATCGTATAACTATTTGTATTTACTATGTATAGATAATAATCAGTATTTCTTAAAAAATATAATAATATAAAATAGTTATATTTAAATCAGTTCGTGCAGACCGACTACCCAAAAACTTATTTAAATCTTGAAATGAAATCTTCAGAGAAAGAATCTGTCCATAAATTTTTACAAAACTGCAAACCGGTTAATTGGTATCAACTTCCGAACAATCTTAATGTTAAATTTTGTGTGAGGCCCTCTTCACTGTACAAAGTGCAATCTGAAACAATCTGGAATTTATGTAAAAGAGAGGATCAGCAGACAGTTATAAAATCAGATGAAACGGAGTTTTCAATTTTATCATGGTTGCAGGCAGTTATAAAAATGTCCGGAAAGATTTTTATTGCAGCAAAAATACCTCTCCAAAACATATGGAATAATCCCCCAAATTTGCCGATATTGGAAAATATTCACTGCGGAGATTCCATTTTTTTTAATATTGATTCAGAGATCAGAAAAACAGGAAAATTATATGGAAACTCATCGTTAAACTCACCGTTTGCTGAACAATTCTCAAAAATCAGTCAGACAGAAAATAATGAACTGGCTTATAATTTTCTGAAACAATGGATAGAATGGAAGAATGGAAAAAATGTTAATTCACTTATAAAAATAATAATAGAAGAACGTCTGAAAGCCTGCCCAAGTTATACAATTACAGGAGCATCAGCATTTATTCTCAGGCTAAAAGCAAATGGATATGAATCTACAATATTTCAAAATTCTGATCTGATTTCAAAGAAAGAAAAAAACACAGAAAAACTTCTGAATGATACGATCAGTTTTGTATCATCCTTTCTTCCAAAGGCTTTTTTAAGGGATTTGATTCTGAGTGAAATATTGATAAACTGGTATTGGAATAAAACAATTTATGAAACATTTCTGTCAGAATCTTCTGCCGAAGAAACAGAAAAAATTGAACGGAAATTGAAAACAAATTCTGCTGATCTCAAAAAAAATCAAATAAAGGAGATGGATACAACGATTCAAAGCTGTAAACAACTTATTGAAAAAGCAACAATCAGAAGTCAATCTTGCCGTATTTCTGAGACAGATGTAACCCATATCTGGCAGAAATTCAATTTTTTTGATAATATTCATACTAAAACCGGATGTTTTATCAATCAGTTCACAGATAATGGAAATGGAACTGTAACGGATAATTCAACCGGTTTGATGTGGCAAAAAGAGGGATCATCTTCAAAATTGAATATATCTAAGGCTATGAATTACATAACAGAACTTAATCAAAAGAAATTTGCAGGATACTCTGATTGGCGGATTCCCACTTTGGAAGAACTTGGAAGTTTATTGAAACCTAATCCGTATTCTGTTCAAAGTCCGCCATATGCTCATTTTATTGATCCGGTTTTTTCCAAGAAACAGGCATGGTGCTGGAGTTCCGATGCCCATGATTCTGACAGGCAATGGTTTATCAGTTTTTATGAAGGCACGGTAAAAAGCGGTAAAGTATCTCTTTATAATTATATCAAAGCAGTTCGTTCAATACTATAGGAGAAAATCAATGACCACCGATAAACGAATCGACCCCATCAAAGCCAGCGAAAGCATTCGGGAAACCTACCTGCGTTATCTGATCACCACATTCGGACTGAAAAATATGGAGATGGCAGGACAGTTCAAAAACCTTGCCAGAAATACCGAAAGATTGTTTCGCGGCCCCATCCTTGAGGCAACGCCCAAATACAAAAAGGGAAAATCGCTTCTGGATATAATCACGGAAAAAAATTCCATACTGACACAGGAATTTATCAATTACGCGCCCGGCATTGATTCCAAACTGTCTGCCAGCCCCATTTCTTTGGAAAGAGAACTGTATTCCCATCAGGAAAGGGCATTGAGAAAAATTACCGGGCAAAACCGGAATGTTGTTGTTGCCACAGGAACAGGCTCAGGCAAAACCGAATGTTTTTTGTTTCCCATTATAGATTATCTGCTGAAAGAGCGGGCAAATCACCGTCTTGGCAAAGGTGTAAGGGCATTGCTTCTGTATCCCATGAATGCTTTGGCAAATGATCAGGTGCGGCGTCTGCGTCAGCTTCTGCCTCCGGAAACCGGCATCACATTCGGACGGTATACCGGACAGACCGAACAGAGCTATTATGAGGGACTTTCCTCATTTAAACAGGAAAATGCAGGGCAGGAACCACAGGCAAATGAGCTGTTCTGCCGGGATCAGATTCTTGGCATCGAACCTTCGGGAAAACAAAGAACCAAAATGAATTTTTCTTCTTTTTCCGGTCCCCCCCATATTCTGCTGACCAATTTTGCCATGCTGGAATATCTGCTCATGAGACCCAGAGACTCTGTTTTGTTTGATCAGAGAGCAGGAAGCACATGGAGGTTTCTGGTCATGGATGAAGCCCATGTGTATTCCGGCGCGCTTGGCACGGAAATCGGCTATCTTATCAGACGGCTCAAGGATCGGATCTGCCGGTCACAGCAGGGGAAAATGCTTTGCATTGCCACAAGTGCAACAGTCGGCGCGGACAATCCGGATTCCCGGAAAATCATAGCAGAATCCTTTCAGAATCTGTTTGGAGAAAGATTTGAGGAACAGGATGTCATTACAGGCGAGGTGGTTCCGTCAAAAGAATTTTTAAAAAATTTTCCTGCATGGGGAAAGGGATGCAAAGAATTTTATGATGTTCTGGATACACTTGTCAAAAATGACTGTCATACGGTTCCTTTGCTTTGTGAGACTCTGCAGGACAAATGCAAATCCTCTTCAGGTTTTCCTGATGCAAATATAATCAGACAGGCTGTTCAGGCTGCAACAAAAATCAAAGATTCTGAACATGCCAAAGAAGTATTGCTGTATCATCTGCTGGCAGGGGATGAGCGGCTTGGTTTTCTGATCAGAGAACTGGAACAGCAGCCCATTGACCTGCAAAAAGCTGTTCAGAAAATCTGGGATAGTGTTGAAAATGCAGATACGGATATCCTGAAAAAATCCCTGATTCAGCTTGTGGATTTGGGATCAAAAGCAAGACTGACACCGGAAAGTGCGCCACTGCTTGCTGCCCGGTATCATTTTTTTGTGCGAAGTCTTGAAGGGCTTTCCGTTTGTCTGGTGACATCTCAGGATAAAACTTTTCCCAAACTGATGATCGGACGGCACCGGGCAGTGCCGGATGCACCCGGCGGAAAAGCAGTGGCATTTGAACTGCAGGCATGCGGCAGATGCGGACAGTCATATCTTCACGGGCATTCTCTGGATGACGGACGGTTTGCTTCCTATATTCAAAGAACCAGTTTGAATGAGGACAGGAAAAAAAGTGTGTATCTGTCCATTGATTTGGATCAGATCGTGGAATCCGCAGAAGATGAAGATCCGCTGCGGGATGAACTTCCCCCGGTTTCCGGTGAAGATGACGAACCCGGCGGTAAAATTTTCAAAATGGGAAAAACAGACATAGGGGATGTCAAATATTTATGCCCCAGATGCGGTTTAATTGCAGAAACAGATTCCTTTGCCTGTGAACATTGCAAAAGATACCATTCCAGAATTTCCAATGAATGGATTGCTGTCAGACAGGTGGAGCCAGCAAACGGAAATCTTGTAAAAGTCTGTCCTGCCTGCGGAGGACAGAAACATTTTGGCGGCTCCATTATCCGGGCATTTTCACCGGGCGATGATGCGGCAGGTGCTGTGCTTTCCCATGCGTTGATGACACATATTCCCCTGACATCTGAAAAATCCGGCATTCAGCAATCCGAAGAAGATCAGAAACCCAAAACAAGATTTGCCATTGCCGCACCGAAAAAATCCATCGATCTTTCATTTGGAAAACGGAGGCTTCTGGCATTCAGCGATTCCAGACAGGATGCAGCTTTTTTTGCCACGTATTTATCCAGAACCGCGAATCAGATTCTCCACCGTCAGTTGATATTGAAAGCTGCTGAAAGACTGTTCAAAGAAAATCCGACAACTGCATGTTTTTCTCCAAATGACCTGATAATTCCTTTAATCACAGAAGCACAGGAAATCAGCCTGTTCGGAATTCAGGATTCAGAAGTGACAAAAAAAGCAGAGGTATCCAAATGGATAAATGCTGAACTTGCCGGTATTCAGAGACGTTACGGATTGGAAGGTGTCGGACTGCTTACATGGGAACTGAAATACCGGAAGGATATGCTCAATATTGTAAAACCGCATCAGGATGGTCTGAAGGAAGAATTCCATCTGAATGCGGAAGAATTTGTCACACTTCTTGAAATTTTTCTCACAGAACTGCGAAAGCAGAATGTATTGCAGCATCTTCCCAATGTAACCATCAAAGATACCTATTTCTGGCCCAGAAACCGTCCCTACACCATTCGTCCCAATCATGTGAATTCCAAACTTTCCATAGCCTCATGGCTTCCCCAGTCCGGCAGAAATATCCGTTCTGATTTTTTGGAAAGACTTTTTAAGCGTATGGAAGTGGATTTTGACAAAGAGATTGGAGAAAAGATTTTGGAAGAATTATGGCAGCTTTCTCTGCATCTGCCAATTTGGGAACAGATTTCGTCTGTGAATGCTTTATGGGGAGATCGGGGAAATGACGGCGCAGTATGGCAGCTTCGCTGGGATGCGTGGACAGGCAGTGTAAACAGTCGGGAAAAAGAAACAGTCCTTTATAAATGTGACACCTGCGGCAATATCAGCCATCTGAGTTTAAAAGCAGTCTGTCCCTCATACAAATGCAAGGGAAAACTGCAGGCAGTTGATCCGGATATTGAATTTGCCGATGATCATTACCGGTATTTGTATGAAGGAAAACCGGTCTCCATTGCCGTTCTTGAACACACCGCCCAGATTACAACAAAAGAAGGAGCGGAAAGACAGCGCAGTTTTACGGATGATGCCAATCCCCTGAATATTTTGTCCTGCTCCACCACCTTTGAACTGGGGGTTGACGTGGGAGAACTTCATGCTGTGTTTTTGCGAAATGTTCCCCCCACAGTGGCAAATTAAGAGCGGGAAGGCGGCTGAGTGCAGCAGCATTTGTGCTGACTTTTTGCAGAAGCCGTCCCCATGATTTGGGATATTTTGATGTGGTGAACAAACTGATTTCCGGAAAAGTGCAGGCTCCCCTGATTCGAATGGACAATAACCGGATTGCCCGGCGCCATCTTCATTCGGTTGCCCTGTCCCGTTTCTGGCGTTTTCATCACCCGGAACTGTTTGACGGACCCGAAAACAAATGGAGAGGAATTGTGAAATGGCTGTTTTTTCAGCAATCCGGCTCCCAACTGCTTTATGACTGGCTGCAGCAGAAACCGCAGGAATTATACGATGAAATCACAAGAATTTTTCCTGAGGATATGCGCAAAGCACTGGGTATTTCGTCATGGCTTTGGACAGATGATCTGGTGAGAAAACCCAAAGACAAAGACAATGAAATTTTATGGGAAGGCCGTCTGGGTCTCGCGCAGACCGAACTGATTTCAGAAGATGAGGAATATGAAAAACTTCAGAATGAGAAACCCGAACTTTACAATTATGCCAAAGCACAGAAAAAGAGAATCCGGGAACAGCAGATTCTTGATTTTCTGGCATCAAGAAATGTTCTTCCCAAATACGGGTTTCCGGTTGATGTGGTTCCCCTGAAACTGCAAAGCACAGATGACTGGGCGCAGGGAATTGAACTGAACCGTGATCTGAAACTGGCATTGAGTGAATATGCACCGGGCTGCACCCTTGTGGCAAACGGCAGAGTGATAAAAAGCTATGCGTTGGAAAGGATAAAAGGAAAGGCATGGCCCGAATATCATTTTGCCATTTGCAGCCAGTGCGGCAAATTCAACCGGACAGAAATTGCACACGGAACCATAGAAAACTGTGAATGCGGTCAGTCTTTGACTGCATCAGGCAGTACGATTCTGGAGGGCAGTTTTGTGGAACCGGTTTACGGATTCAGAACACAGCTTCATGAAGACGGTCAGGAACCGGTGGAAATCAGACCCCAGAGAACGTTTTCCACTCCGGTTTATTTTTCCCATTATCAGGTATCCAATGAAAAAGAGCCTTTTTTACCTGAAGGAAATCCTGATCCGGCAATGGGAATTCAGATTCAGCAGAGATATTCCCGTGACGGTGTGCTGGCTGTACTGAATCCGGGCAAAATGAAAAAAGGTTTCTGGCTGTGTCCTTTCTGCGGGTACGGAGATACGATTGCTGCGGACAGACCGAAAACCCATAAAACGCCCTGGGGCGCACCCTGCAAAGGAAAACTGCGTAAGGCATTTCTGGGACATGAATTTCAGAGTGATGTGCTGGAAATCCGGTTTGCGGGGGTAACTTCTGCCAAATATGATCAGAGTTTCTGGCTTTCCCTTACCGCAGCAATGCTGGCCGGTGCGGCAAAGGCATTGGATATTGAAAGAGATGATATTGACGGAACAGTGCTTCGTTTTGGCGGGGATTACTGCGCGGTTGTTCTTTTTGACAATGTACCCGGAGGAGCGGGACATGTCCGCAAGATTTCAGGCAGTTTGGAAAAAGTCATGGAAGAGGCATTCAGCATATCAGAAAACTGTCCCGGATGTTCCAGAGATCAGTCCTGCAATACCTGTCTGCGAAATTATTACAATCAGTATGCCCATGATTTGTTAAAACGGGGACCTGTGGCAGATTTTCTGGGCAAAATTCTGAGCGGCCTTTACAGACAGGATCAGGACGGCTATTTTCCACTGGGGCTGACAGACAGCAGACGCTGGTTTGAACAGCAGATACGAAATTCTTATCAGATTGACATTGTTTTGGATCAGATACCGGTACTGACTTATGATCAGTCTTATCAAAAAGGCTGGTATCAGATGATTCATGACATGGCTGTAAAAGAATCTTCACTGCGCCTGTTTATCCGGCAGGATATAAAACAGTTTTCCCCAATAAATCCTTTGGAAAAAGTTTCTCTTCATTCTCTGGCAGTTTTGACCCAATTTCCGAATGTGGAAGTTTACAGCATCCCTGATGATATGATTTATCCGGCAGCAATGTATCTGGAAGGCGGTTCAAATGCCTATGCGGTTCGGTGGTCTTCCGGCATAAATCCCTTTGCAGAATCAGGGGACATTGAACTTTCGGTACTCAATCCCTTTCTTCAGAAAGTGAAAGAAAATTTCAATGCTCTTGCCCGGAACAGTTCAGTTTCCAAATGGAATTTCAGTCAGATAGAGGAACTTCTGCAGGGAACAAAGGTGATTCTCATAAAACAGGGACTCAGGCAGTCATGGGAGGATATTCTGTTTCCATATCTGCCGGATTCCATACAGGATGTAAAAATCCATGATCGGTATATCAGAAATGTGTATCAGTTCAAAAGCCTTGAAATGCTTTTGGACGCACTGAGGCAAAAGGCATGTGCAGACGGAATCAATGTGGAAATCACAACCGCAGATGATCAGGAAGCCGACATTCCGTCTCAGTTCCGCAAAATTCAGAATGCCTATAAAGACAAAGGGATAAACATACGCTATGAAATTCTGAAACCGTCAAAAGAAATCCCCCATTACAGAAAAATTGTGATAAAATCTGAAATGGAAAACATATCTCTCTGGCTGGACAAGGGATTGGATATTTTTGATTTTGACAGTATCAGCAGAATGTCATTCAAGACAGTGGAAACATATATTGTCATAGACAGATCTTAGGTGATTTCTAAAATAAATGTATCAGTTCAGTCACCTGAACGATTTGAAAATTTTTAGGAAGTTGCTTAAAAAAAATCTCTTCTTATACCAATTCGCCATTGAAATTATACTTTGCTGAAAGCAGTCCTCACGAAAGGCAATACCGGTTCTCCGCGGGTTTCACACAGTGCTATCAGTCTGCTGTGACCTTTATGCTTTCTTTGTGTCCTTTGTGGTTAAAAGAAAGCATGATTTCAATGGAGAATTGGTATTAAATCCTAATGGTTTTGAAAATCATTAGGGTTTATCCGGGCAACTGCTTAAGGGTTTGTAACAAAATAACTTGAACAATATTATAATGTATATTATGTACAG
>CAZDIU010000222.1:0-9303 GCA_964505535.1 uncultured Desulfobacterales bacterium
CTGTCTGACAAAGGTTTACAGCGGTATGACGGATTTTGGGGAAAACTTTAAGTTATTATTAACAGTGCAGCAGAACAAAACCGCAATGATCTTCGCGATACAAAGGGAAGAATTGAAGGTAAAAATACAGCGAATTACTGTTGCGAACGTCCGCATGGTGTAGATAATCTTGCCAAACCTGCTGAAAATGGAAAATGTGCAAATAAGGAAAAATGTTTCGGTTATGTAAAATTTACGGGACCTAATAAAATTGAAGAAAACAAAAGCAATTTTTCTGAATATTCAGAAAATATCCCGGAAAACTGGTGGGATGTTATTCTTGACAAAGTTGAATCAATTAATGAAGATGGAAAAATAAGAAATAAAGCAGTTTATAAAAAAATCCATAAAACTGTTCAGCAAAAATGTAAAGAATTTACCATGTCAAAAAGATGCGAACGCCTTTTTATGGATAAAAAAGGGAAGAAATATCCGGTTCCGCAGAAAACACTGAAAAAGTACGAATACATTCTTTCTGTTTACAAAGAAAATGTGGGAAGGAGTGATACACCGGAGATATTCCATACCCATATGCCGGGATCATATAATCAGAATACAGAATCATTATCATTGAATAAAAATGATTTGGTTTATTTCAGAGTAGAAACATCTGATGAAAGAACTCCGGTTTTGGATATTATACCGGTTTCCATATCCCGAATTGCGGATCATCTACATATCGGACAAAGATTTAATTTACCGAATCTCCGCCCCTGCCACGGCGAATGGCTGGAGGAAAATGACATCACTGCTTTGAACGATTACCCGGAGAAAAAACTCCTGCTCCGCCATCCCGAAGGTTTATGCCCTGCCTGCCGTGTGTTCGGAAACGGTGCATACAAAGGCCGGGTGCGTTTCGGTTTTGCAAAGCTGGAAAATGAACCCAACTGGCTGAAACCAAATCCTGACGCTCCCAACTGCGGTGAACCGATTATGCTCCCTCTTCTGGAGCGTCCCCGGCCCACCTGGTCTATGCCCAAATCCAAAAAAGGAAAGAATAAAGACGAAGATTTTGATCCCAAAGTTCCGGGACGGAAATTCTATCTTCATCATCAGGGATGGGAAGACGTGAAAAACGGCAAATCTCCTGCGATGAGAAACAGCATTGAAAAAAGCCCCAGCAACCGTTCTGTGGAAGCATTGGATAAGGATAATGTGTTTTCCTTTGAAATCTGCTTTGAAAATCTGGAACCTTATGAATTGGGACTGCTGCTGTTTTCTCTTCAACTCGAAAACGGTCTGGCACACAAACTGGGCATGGCAAAATCAATGGGCTTCGGCAGTGCGGAAATTGACATTGAACAGGTCTGTATCCGGGAAAGTGCTGAAAAATGGCGGAATGCCAATGCAGAAACAGAAAACTGGATTCAGACCGGGAAACAGAAACTGTCAAAATGGTTTAAAGCAGATTTTGACAGCATTCCACATGTTGCTGATCTGAAAAAACTTCTGTATTTTCCTGAAAAACAGCGGGCAAAAGTTTGTTATCCGCCTTTGAAAAAGGAACAGGGGAGCAGTATGACGGATTATGATGATCTCAGAAAGAAAAAGGAACAGGAAAGAGTTGACATGCTGACAACTCCCTGGAAAGAATGGCAGAATATCTCTGAAAGATGGAGAACATGATTTTCACTGCACCTCCCCTTTGGTAACCCGCATGAAGATGTCTTCCAAATCCGTATGCCGGGGTCTGAATTCGCATATGCTGTGTCCCTGTTTTACCAAAGAGGCCAGCAGTTGGCTGCTTTCCTTTTCACCGCCTTCCATTTCAACGGAAAGTTCACGGCCTGCGCGGTTCACCTTTGCCACCCCCGGAGTTTCCAGCAGGGTGCGGAACAGATTTTCTTCATCCTCCCAGGCACGGATCAGAAGGGTGACAATGGGTCTGTCCGCGTCCGTGAGTTCTGAAATGGCTCCGGTCCGAAGAATTCTGCCCTGCTCGATGATGACGGCTCCGGTGCAGATTTCCGTCAGTTCACTGAGGATATGGGAACTGATGAGAATGGCCTTGCCCTGCCGGGCCAGGATTTTCAGCAGTTCCCGCAGTTCCACCCGTGCACGGGGATCCAGCCCCGAAGCCGGTTCATCCATCAGCAGCACACGCGGATCATGCACCAAAGCCCTGGCCAGACTTACCCGCTGTTTCATGCCTTTGGACAGGGCTTTGAGCATTTTGTCCTGTATTCCGGTCAGACCGGTGAATTCCTCCACCTGCTGCACCCGGGTGCGGCGTTTTTCCCCTTTCATCCGGAAAACCCGTGCGAAAAAATCCAGATATTCATGAACACTGATGTCACTGTGCGCGGGAAGGGCATCCGGCATGAACCCAACCATTTCCCGGATTTTTTCCGGGTACTGGGTCACGGAGATGCCGTTGACATATGCCTCTCCGGAATCCGGTTCCTCCAGAGTGGCCAGAATCCGCAGGGTGGTTGTCTTTCCGGCTCCGTTGGGTCCCACAAACCCGTAAATCTGTTTTGCGCCAAAGGAAAAGGAAACCCCTTTCAGTGCATGGGTTTTGCCGTATTTTTTCCCGATATTCTCCACCCGTACTTCCATTGTTTTCCTTCCAGACTGAGACAATTCTGTGATACCGGATCAAAGGCGGACAAAGCCGTATTCTCTTTTACCGCGTTCTTTTCCTCTTTGTTTGCCCAGGTTCCGGATTTGTTTAAGGCCGGAAACCGTCTGCCGGGAAATTCTCATTTCAGGACTGAAATATTTCAGCCATGCGTTTTTCCGCATAACTGTCCAGCCCGGCATTCTGTATGAATCCGCAATGACCGCCCCATCGGGTCCGTTCCACATGCAGATACGGGGAAGGAGAAAGAGTATCCAGATCTTCCGCAGGAATGACCGGATCATCCCGGCTGGCAATGATATAAGAGGGAATCCGCAGATTTTTCAGCACATTTCCGCCAAGAGCGTATCCGTTCAGGTAGGCTTTGGCAGTGGGAAAACCGGTGTGGCGGGGGGCAAAATACCCGGTCATGCTTCCCAGGGTGGAAAAGCGGGACAGATTTTTCAGATCCTGCAGTTGGGGGAAAAAACGAAGTTTTTTCCGCAGGGAACGGCGCCATTTTCCCATGAAGTAGCGGTGATAGAAAAAGGGGCCGTTTTCCAGCACATCCATTGTTTTCACCGGATCCAGCACCGGACTGACAGCCACCACCTTTGCCAGCCGGATACCGGCCTGCGGCGCGTGCACCGCTATCCGCAGCCCGAAATTGCCGCCCAGGGAAAATCCGGCCAGAAACAGCTTTCTGCACGCAAACCTGTCCTGAACAGCCCTGACTGCGCCCACGGTCTCTTCAATGCGGCAGGAATGAAACAGACCCTGGTTGAGATGATGGCTGTCTCCGTGATCCCGGAGATTGAGCCGGAAGATGTCAAATCCCTGCCGGAAAAGAAAAGAGGCGGCAGACAGGAGATAAACCGAATCAGAACTTCCTTCCCATCCGTGAATCAGAATGACCATATCTCCCAGACCGTTTCTGTGAGCCGAATGCTTGCCCAAAAGGCGTACACCTTTTCCGCAGTCCAGGATATGGGATTCAGTCTGTTTCAGTAAGTCCCCGGACTGAAAACGGACAAAGGGACGCCGCAGTTTCAGACTGGCCAGCACAGACTGCACATGGGGATTGCGGAATACAGGAGAAGGACGGAATTTGTCTGTCATTTTCAGCAGCTCCTGCTTTGGCACTTACACACCGGCCACATCCCTTCCGCATTTTTTGCAGATGCTGGCCCGTCTTTTGATGATTTCTGTGCAGTAGGGGCATTCACGGGTGAAATGGCGTTCATGCAGCTTTTTGACTGCCGCTTCCACCTGCCTTTGCAGCACATTGTTCTGAAAATCAACATTGCGTATGGTGTCAATGGCTTCCATGCTGCCGATGTCTCCCAGCATCTCGGCTGCCTTCAGCCGTACGCGCGTGGGTTCCGATGTGTCCAGCAGGAGCCGGGTGATGGTGATTTCGTCTTTGTCAACATAGCAGCCTGCCAGAATGGAAAAACCTTTTTTGATGGCCTCTTTGAGCATTTCCTGCTCCAGCAGAGCCTGATTGTCAATGATCTGTCCTGTTGCACCCTGGGGACTGAAAACCGGCATACACTCAAAATTTTCCGCCTCCCGGTAACACATGCACCGGTATGATGCCCTCTGCCCAAAGTTTTCCTCCAAATCCTTCCATCCGCTTTTGTAAAGGGGGCATTCATCATTGAAGCACACAAAAAGATAGGGAGCGCACCAGCCCATGCCATCGCTGAAATTGAGCGGCGGAACTTCCCATATGGTCATTTCCTGATGGCAGTGGGGGCATACAGGTTTCCTGCCGGTCAGCATTTTTTCCAGATACTGTTCTCTGGTTTCCATTGTTTCCGTTGTCATTGAATTATCCTCCGTGGTTATGAAAATTGGGGTGCAAAAACATTTTCTGCACGTCACACTGTCTTAACAATCCTGCGCTCTGCAGATTTCATCTTTAAATATGAAGTCCCGGGTTTTCAGTTTGGGACGCGGGGAAGCTGAACCTGCATGAAAAAGATAAAATAAGATTGAAGATGGTATCTGCAAGTATTTTTTTCAGATATGCGGTTTTCAAAAAAAATTTTACCCAAGGGTTCTGAAAAAATCACACAGGAATTCTCCGGACACATTCTGAACAGCAAAAAGCATTTTCCGGAAAAACTGTGTTTGACGAAAAGAGAATTCCGGTGTAAGAAAGATATATGCCAAGCATTGAATATACATGCCAAAAGTGCGGCCACAGCTTTCAGCGCCCTGTTTTCAGGGGAGATGAGGGAGATCCGGTCTGGTGTCCGAAATGCCGATCCAGCGAGGTGACATCCGCAAAGGTCCTGACCGGCCTGTTTGACGGCATCGCGTCTTTCAGTTCCCTCAGCAAAGACACCAACTGAACGCGGTGAAAACGCGGCAGGTTCTGCCGCAGCCAGACCCATTCAGCCCAATGCTGTCAAAGTGCGGAGAATTCCCAGGCTTGAAAACCGGGGACAGTGAAATGATTCGCAATACCTGCCAAACATTCTGTTTGGCACTCCTGCCCTTTCAGCAGGAAAACATCTGAACAGACGGATTTGTCCGACAGAAACATGGAAGATCAGAAAACTTCACCTTTGCAGATTCTTGTTGTTCACGAAAGCACGGTGATCAGAAACATTCTCCGGGAATACATCTGCACGGATCATCCGGATGCTGCGCTCTCTTTCTGCGCGTCCCGTGAATATCTGGGCACAACATTGGACAACAGCAGGTTTGATCTGGTTTTTTCCGGTCTGGAAATGGAAAGGATAAACGGTTTTGCTGTGCATGAGGCAATGCAGGAATCCGAGCGCAACCGGAAAACGCCCCTGATCATCATGACCCCCACGGACACTCCTGCACAGCGCAGTTATCTGGAAAAACGCGGCATTCATCATATTCTCCCCGTTCCCTGCACCTCCATACAGCTCCGGGATCTGATGTACCGGATATTCAACCCGGAATCCAACACCATCCGCACCTTTTATGCCATGCCCGAATCCAGGGCAGTGATTCACATGGAGAATCAGCAGATTTCTGCGGAAATCATCAATATCAGCACAGACAGCATTGTCTGCGGCCTGACATGGACAGGTCAAAGGCATCTGCTGACCAAAGCCGATCTTGTCACCCTGCAGTTTCCGGCTGATTACGGCAAAGCCAGCACCATCAGCATTTCCGGTGAACTGCTTGGAATCAGGGATGCCATCCGCATTCATACGGATCATCCGGATCGGCTCCGGGTGAACTGGAAGGTTTCATGGCATCTGTTTGAACTTCAGGCCGCAACCAAAAGACCGGTGAAACTCCGGCTGGGAGAGCATACTGGCGGGCGTCCGGATTCAGTGGAACATCAGGCAGAAATAACAGAAATGAACCTGATTCTGCTCCGGGAGAATGAAAGCCTGAAAACCGCACTGGATATGCTGACCATGGAGAAGGAAAGTCTTTTGCAAAAGATTTCCCGTCTCCGGAAAAAAATTTCAGAACTTGAAAAAACACAGGCAGAAATGATATTGCAGCGGACAGCGGAAGGATTTCTGATCAATGAGTCCCCGGTGCCGACACAGGACAGCAGAAAACTGTCCATCTTCAAACGGATTGTTGAGGACAATGTGAAACTTCGGTGTTGAATTGGGAAGATAAATGAAGAATTGTGAATGATGAATTGTGAATTGTGATCCGAATGAAATTATAATTTATAACTGACTTTGCGCAGTCTTTCCAAAAATCAGAAAGTGTGTCCACCGTCATTCCGGCGAAACCCGGAATCCGGTATTTTCAGCATGTTCCGGATACCGGCTTTCGCCCGTATGACAGCAGTGCGTAAGGTGAGTTATAATTTATCATTTATAATTTATAATTCAACCATTCGGAGGATGATATGGCAACTGTGTATTACGTGGGAATTGACCTGGGAACCAGCCGGACATCTGTGGCAACTTCCACAGGCAAACGGCTTTCCACCATTACCTGTGTGGGGTATCCCAAAGACATTGTTTCCCGGAAACGGCTCAATCGCCCTTATCTGCTTGGGGATGACGCGCTGGAAAACCGCCTGGCCCTGAACATGATCTGGCCTTTGGCTGACGGTGTGGTCTGTGAGGATGAAAAGGCATTGGAAGCAACCGGCCTGATTCTCAAACATATCATCGGTCAGTCCATCCCGGAAAAAAAGGATGCGGATCAGATATTTGCGGCCATCGGCGTTCCGGCCCAGGCCAGTTTCAACAACAAACGGGCTATCATTGACATCACCAGAGATTTCATTGACAAGATTCTCATTGTCAGTGAACCTTTTGCCGTGGCCTATTCCATTGACCGTTTTGATGAGACCCTGATTGTGGACATTGGCGCGGGCACTGCGGATTTGTGCCGTATGCACGGTTCCATTCCTGAAGAGGAAGATCAGCTTACCCTGAACATTGCCGGCAATTTTCTGGACAGAGAGATTACAAAAGCCATTCTGGAGAAATATCCCCAAGTTCAACTGACACCGCAGATTGTCAGGCGAATCAAGGAAAAATACGGTTATGTGGCTGATGTGTCCGAACCCGTGATTGTCACTTTGACAGAACATGGAATTCCCTCGGAATATGACATTACAGACATTCTCCGGGAATCCTGCCTGAAACTGACTCAGCCCATATGCAGCGCGATTCAGAAACTGGTGGGAACCTTTGACCCGGATTTTCAGGAAAAACTGCGCAACAATATCATTATTGCGGGCGGAGGCTCCCGGCTCAAAGGCATTGATCGGGCTGTGGAAAAAAGCCTGAAACCCTACGGGGGAGGAAACGCGTCCACGGTTCAGGATGCGGAATTCTGCGGGGCCATTGGCGGACTGAAGATGTGCATGGAAATGCCGGAGGAATACTGGGAGAAAATATAGAAGCAGGTTATACCGGTTCCCCATTGAAAAGATACCCGCAGGCAGGCAAAAACAGGTTTTCGCTTGTTCAAAAAACCGGATTTTTTTGAAAAATCCGGTTTTTCCGAAAATGAAAAAAGGGAGGAACCCCCGCGGGTTTCCTCCCCTTTCTTTTCCTGTGAAAGTTCTCTGATCATGCCCGCGTATGCGGGCATTCAGACTCCTGGCCGGAAATTCCCGGATTCCCGCGTGAACGGGAATCACAGGCACTTTCATGCGCTCCCGCCAGCCCCGCACATTTTACCGTATGATACAGGCGGCAGGCGCTCACAATCACAGATTAATAGTCGTCATCCATATCCTGGGCCATTCCACCCTTGTTTTTCTTTTTGGGCGGTTTTTCCGTAATCATGGCCTCGGTGGTCAGCATCAGACCTGCGACAGAGGCCGCATTCTGAAGGGCCAGTCGCACCACTTTGGCCGGATCCATGACACCTGCGCCTATCAGGTTTTCATATTTCACAGTTGCCGCATTGAAGCCGAAATCCCCTTTGCCTTCCAGAACTTTGTTCAGCACAACCGAGCTTTCAAATCCCGCATTTTCCGCAATCTGGCGCAGAGGTGCGGTCAGCGCATGTTTCAGCAGGGAAAGACCGTGTTTTTCCTCATCGCTGACAGAGACCCTGTCCAGCGCTGCCACGCAACGGGTCAGGGCAACCCCGCCGCCCGGCACAATGCCTTCCTCCACTGCCGCGCGTGTTGCATTCAAAGCATTTTCCACCCGCGGTTTCTTTTCCTTCATTTCGGTTTCCGTGGCAGCACCGATGCGAATGACAGCCACACCGCCCGCGAGTTTTGCCAGACGTTCCTGCAGCTTCTCTTTGTCATAATCGGATGTGGTTTCCTCAATCTGTGCCCGAAGCTGACGCATGCGGCCTTCCAGTGCCTGTTTTGTGCCTGCCCCGTCCACGATGGTGGTATCGTCCTTGTCAATCCTGACGGATTTGCATCTTCCGAGATCCGTGAGTTTCACACTGTCGAGTTTGACACCCACTTCTTCGGCAATGACCTGACCGCCGGTGAGAATCGCAATATCCTCCAGCATGGCCTTGCGGCGGTCGCCAAACCCCGGAGCCTTGACTGCCGCGACTTTCAGCGTGCCGCGCAGTTTGTTCACAATCAGGGTGGCCAGTGCTTCGCCTTCCACATCCTCGGCAATGATCAGCAGGGGTTTGCCGGAACGGGCAACAGATTCCAGAACCGGAACCAGGTCTTTGAGACTGGAGATTTTCTTCTCATGGATGAGAATATAGGGTTCTTCCAGTTCGACCACCAGTTTTTCCGCGTTGGTGACAAAATAGGGGGAGATGTAGCCCCGGTCGAACTGCATGCCCTCCACCATATCCAGGGTGGTGTCCATGCTTTTGGCTTCCTCAACCGTGATGACACCCTCTTTCCCCACTTTTTCCATGGCTTCGGAGAGCAGTTCCCCAATCTGCATGTCATTGTTGGCAGAAATGGAGGCCACCTGCGCGATTTCGTTCTTATCCTCAATTTTCTTGGAGATGTTTTTCAGCTCAGCCACCACAGCGCTGACACCTTTGTCCAGACCGCGTTTCAGGGACATGGGATTGCAGCCTGCCGCAACCAGTTTCTGCCCTTCCCGGAAAATGGCCTGAGCCAGAACAGTGGCCGTTGTGGTTCCGTCTCCGGCAGTGTCACTGGTCTTTTTCGCCACTTCCTTGACCATCTGCGCGCCCATGTTCTCAAACTTCTGATCCAGTTCGATATCTTTGGCCACGCTCACACCGTCTTTGGTCACATTGGGAGATCCAAAGGATTTTTCCAGCAC
>CAZDIU010000223.1:0-9300 GCA_964505535.1 uncultured Desulfobacterales bacterium
TTCAGTGTCACCACCTTTGGGGAATCCCACTGCCGGGGCGTGGGCGCAGTGGTGGACGGATGCCCTCCGCGCATGGCGTTGTGCGAGGCCGACATACAGAAACAGCTTGACAGACGCAAACCGGGGCAGAGCAAACTCACCACAGACAGAAAAGAGGAGGATATGGTTTCCATCCTGTCCGGTGTGGAAAACGGCCTTACCCTGGGAACACCCATTGCCCTGTTTGTTCCCAACAGGGATCAGCGTCCCGGTGATTACAAAAAAATGTCGGACATTCCCCGGCCTTCCCATGCAGATTACACCTATCAGACCAAATACGGCATCCGGGCTTCCAGCGGCGGCGGACGGGCCAGCGCGCGGGAAACCATTGCGCGGGTTGCAGCCGGGGCCATTGCGGAAAAATTTCTTTTGGAAACCTTTGGCACAGAGATTGTGGCATGGGTTTCCTCTGTTGGAACGGTGGATGCGCGGGAAATGGATACGGAACGGATTGCACGGGAAATGGTGGATCAGAACATTGTGCGCTGTCCCGACCCGGAAGCAGCGGAACGCATGGAAAAAATCATCACAGCCGCGCGGGATGCCAAAGATTCTGTGGGCGGAATTGTTTCCTGCGTCTGCCGCCATGTGCCAGCGGGTCTGGGGGAACCGGTGTTTGACAAACTGGAGGCGGTGCTGGCCCAGGCCATGCTCTCCATCCCCGCGACCAAAGGATTTGAAATCGGGTCAGGTTTTGCCGGAACCCGGATGCGCGGGTCAGAGCATAACGATCCCTTTGTTCAGAAAAAGGGCAGACTGGGAACCCTCAGCAACCGCAGCGGCGGAATTCAGGGCGGCATTTCCAATGGGGAACCCATTTTCTTCCGGGTGGCCTTCAAACCGGTTGCGACCATTGGACAGGCGCAGAAAACCGCTGATTTTGAAGGCAATGAAGTGACACTGGAAGCCAAAGGCCGTCATGATCCCTGCGTGGTTCCCCGTGCGGTTCCCATTGTGGAGGCTATGGCTGCACTGGTGCTGGCAGATATGGCACTTTGTCAGAGAAGGATGCAGGGATAGTGGGTCAAATCGGTTGATGATGCAGAAAAAAACACTCCCCTCCCGCCGGGGGAGGGGATTTCAGATCAACGGATTTGACCCACCACCGATGCAGGGGACAGGGCAATGCAGTTAAGTTAAAAGCAGAGCTTGCTCAATACTTCACCTAACAATTTTTAAGCATAGCGGTTTATTCTGATCTCGCGAATATCTGTGTCAGGCCGTTTCCGGAAAAGAATATACCGGCTGATCCGGAATTCCGGCAGAGAATCAAACCGGTTTGTTTTTTCATACCAATTCGCTGTTGAAATTATACTCAATGCCGTTTCGTTAAGGATAAAATACCCCTCCCCGGTGGGAGGGGAAAAATAATACCCTGCAGTCAAATGATGTTTCCACCCTCCCCCTGCCCCTCCCTTAAGGGAGGGGAGCCATAAGAAAACGGCATTGAAATTATATACACCCCCCGCCTCCTCTCAGGAGCAGGGCTGTTAAATTCTTTATAAATTCCCCTCCTGAGAGGGGATAACGGGTTGTGTTTATGACCGAAACAGACACACCCCCCGCCCCCTCTCAGGAGGATTTTCTGAAATCAATGGCTAATGGGCATAATTTTGAATATACAGGAAAACAAACATGAAACTGTCCCAGAGAATCTCTCAGGTGGAAGCATCCCGGACGGTGCGTTTTTCCTCTCTCATTGATCAAATGAAAAGAAAGGGAAGGGAAATCATCAACTTCGCGGTGGGAGAGCCGGAATACGAAACGCCCCGGCATATCCGGCAGGCTGTTAAAGCCGCTCTTGACAGGGGCGAAACCCGTTACGGGCCGGTGCCCGGTCTTCATGAACTGCGTTTGACTCTCGCGCGGGAGTTTGCAGGATACGGGCCGGAAAACATTCTTGTGGCAAATGGCTCCAAGCAGATTTTGTACAATATCTTTCAGGTCATCTGTGATCCCGGAGATGAGGTTGTCATTCCCTCTCCGTACTGGGTCAGTTTTTCCCAGCAGGTCATTCTGGCCGGTGGAAAACCGGTGCTGGTGAACACCCGGAATCATCAACTGGACTGTGAGGCAATGGAAAAGGCTGTTACAGCAAAAACCGTTGCGATTCTTGTCAACAGTCCCAACAATCCCACAGGTGCGGTCTATCCCAAAAGCGATCTGGAACGCATTGCCGATCTTGCCCGGGAACATGATCTCTGGCTGATTTCTGATGAGGCATATGAATTTTTCCTCTATGACGATCTGCGTTTTGAAAGCCTGTATGCTTTTGAGGACACACGGGATCGCGTGATTGTGGTGAAAAGTTTTTCCAAAAGCTACAGCATGACCGGTTTCCGCATCGGTTATGCAGCCGGGCCAAAGGAACTCATTGCGGCCATGTCCAAACTGCAAAGCCACGCGACCGGAAATGTCTGCACCTTTGCCCAGCACGGTGCGCTGACAGCGCTTTCGACTGATCCGGCACTGATTGCCCAATGGCAGAAAGACATGGAGAAAAAACGGGACATGGCCTATGGTTGTGTCTCTGCAATGTTTGACTGCATCCGGCCCCGGGGAGCCTTCTACCTTTTCCCGGACATATCCAGGTATCTGCGGGCAGAGGAAACAGACGAGGATTTTTCCGCGTATCTGCTGGAACACGCGGGTGTGGCTGTTGTGCCGGGGCAGGCATTCGGCCAGGAAAGGCATATCCGCATTTCCTATGCAGTTCCGGAAAAGGATTTGATCAGAGGAATGGAAAGCATCAGGCTGGCATTGAATCGGAAAGGACAATTATGATCGGCATCATCGGTTTCGGACGGTTTGGAAAACTTATGGCCCGGTATCTTGCGCAGGATTTTGAGGTCTTCATATACAACAGAAGCGACAGGGCTGCGGAAATCCGGGAAATCGGGGCCAGACCCGCTGAACTTGCCGAAGTGTGTTCCCAGAAAGTGGTGATCCTGAGCGTACCCATTTCTGCCATGCAGGATTTTCTCACAGAGATTTCACCTCTTCTCCGGAAAGATGCGGTTGTGGCGGATGTGTGCTCGGTCAAGGTGTATCCGGTGCAGTGGATGCGGGAACTGCTGCCGGAAACGGTTTCCATTCTGGCCACCCATCCCATGTTCGGCCCGGACAGCGCGTCAGAATCCCTGCACGACCGGAAGATCGTGCTGTGTCCGGTGCGGATTGACGACAGCCGTTACGGAAAAATCAAATCCTGGATTTCAGCCAAAGGCATGATTTTCATTGAAACCACGCCCGAAGAGCATGACCGGCAGATAGCGGTGAGTCTTTGTCTCACGCATTTTATCGGCAGAAGCCTGGAAGAGTTCGGCGCAAAGGAACTGATTATTGACACCGAAGGTTACAAGCGGCTGCTTCACATTCTGGGTGTTGTCACCCATGACACATGGCAGTTGTTCACAGATATGAACCATTGCAATCCCTATGCAAAGGAAAGCCGCGCGGCTTTCATGGCGGCCATGAAACGGACAGAGGAAAAGCTGGGGCAGTGAAGCCGGAATCCGGTATGTTGAACATTTTCACTGATGTTACGCAACCTTTCAAAAATCAGGCAGTTATTTTTTTCACGGTCATTCCGGCGCAAGCCGGAATCCAGTGATTTCAGTATATTCTGGATACCGGCTTTCGCCGGTATGACAGAAGTGCGTAACATCAGATTTTCAGATACCGGCTTTCGCCGGTATGACGGAAGTGGGCAAGGTGAGTTATAATTTTTTCATCCGGATTCTTTTCTGTGAGACAGTCACAGAATCTGTCCCCAAAAGCCTGCAGTTCTTTATGGCCGGATGCTCAGGGATTTGGAAATTGCTGATGTGCCGGTTTCTGGGGTTCAGGTTTCAGTGTCTGTTTCCTGAGACCTGAACCCTGCGGCACTTTGAGAAGTTCCATTTCCCTTGATGCTTTTTCTGCAATGCCGGATCAGAATCAATATTTTTCAAAATCTGTCTCCTGCATCATTTCCAGTTCCTGTTTTTCTCCGGGTTCAAGGGGCTGGGGACAGGATAACCGTTTCCGTTCATTTGTTTTTCCGTTTTTTCCTGAATTTTTCACATCCGTATGGACTGGGGAAGCCGCTGGTGCAGCAGGGCGCATCCGTGTATCCGCCTGATTTTTCCATCTCCGGTCTGCTGAAACATGCGGCTTATGAAAATCCCCGCCGACTTTGAAAAATTCAACAGATTTCTGGAGAAAGCCTGCCTGGCTGGCCAACTGAGCCGAAGAGGCGGCCAGTTCCTCAGCAGTGGCAGACAGTTCCTCAGAGGTGGCTGCTATCTCATCGGACAGGGATACATTCTGCTGGATAACATTGTCCAGTTGCTGAGTTGCCTGATTGATCTGTTCCGCTCCCGAACTCTGCTCACTGCTGGCTGCACTGATTTCCTTCACCAGTTCAGCGGTTTTCTGTATATCCGGAACCAGTTGCGTCAGCATATATCCGGCCTTTTCCGCTATCTCCACACTTGCTGCGGACAGCTTGCCGATTTCTCCTGCCGAAACCTGTGTCCGCTCAGACAGTTTGCGAACCTCGGATGCCACCACGGCAAAGCCCTTGCCGTGCTCTCCGGCTCTTGCGGCTTCTATGGCCGCATTCAGGGCCAGCAGATCCGTCTGCCGGGCGATTTCCTGTATAATGGAGATTTTTTCAGCAATTTTCTTCATGGCCGTAACCGTTTCCGCCACGGCTTTCCCGCTTGTTCTCGCATCTTCTGCCGATTTCAGTGCGATCCTGTCGGTCTGTGCAGCGTTGTCCGCGTTCTGGCTGATATTGGAAACCATCTGTTCCATGGAGGATGAAACCTGTTCCGCGGATGCTGCCTGTTCTGAGGCACCCTGTGACATCTCTTCTGCGCTTGCACTCATTTCCTGGGATCTGGAACTCACCTCCTGTGATCTCATGCGCATTTCCCTGCTTCCGGCTGCCACATTGTCCGCTGATATTTTTACATTTGTCACAGCTTCCCGGATTTTTGAAACCATCTCTTCAAATGCCTCTGCCAGACTCCCGATCTCATCTTTCTGGTGAATGCCGATATTCACTGTCAAATCTCCTCCGGCCATACGTTTTGCAATGTCCACTGCCTCATCCAGGGGTCTGACAATGCTTCGGGTCAGAAAAAAAGCCAGCATTCCCACTGCAAGAAGGGAAAAAATGACAATGAAACCGGTGATCTTCAATGCCTTTTTACGGCTGGCTTCCGCATCCTCCACAAAGGAGGCCGCTCTTCCCTCAGCAGCCGCGATGAATTCATCCAGCATTTCCAGAGCGGATTCCACCTGTTTCAGGCTCCTGGTGTTGGAGATTTCGGCTGCGCTCACCCGTTCATCCGCATGTGTCAGCCGGATAACCTCATCCCGTATGGGTTTCCAGGCTGCAAAAAGTTCCCTGGCGTCTGCAACCTGTTTTTTCTCACCCAGAAAACGGTCCGTCACAATATCGAAATCCTTGTATACTTCCTTTTCATATTCCCCGACTTTGGCTTCATCCGCACTCATGCTTTCAGCATCAGGGGACAAAATAATGTCCTTCATGGAACGGTGCATTTTCAGGATGCCGGCTTTGATTCGCAGAGCGCCTGTGCTGACCGTGTAAGGATGCATGTACATTTTGGCTGTGAGTTCGGAGAGATCATTCATGTATCTGAGGGTGACTCCGCTGACAATCAGCAGAAATCCGACAATGATTCCGAAACCCCATCCCAGACGTGTGCCAATTCTGTAATCTTTGAAACGCATAAACAGATCTCCTTTTGTTTTTTTGTTGGTTCTTCAATCTGTTTTGCGGAAACACCGGATTCCGGCTTTTGCCGGAATGACGTCATGCCTGCGAAAGCAGGCATCCGGAAAAATTTCCCGCAAAAATCCTTGAAGAACCTTTTTGTTTATTGAATCAGTCTGTTTTTTTGCCCATCTTTTTTGCAAAGGAAACGGAGAATTCATGCGATCATCCCAAATTCCTTTTCATCTTTTTCTGAAAAAAAGGGAAGACATGTTGATTATGCCCGGTTTTCATCACAGCAGTCCTTCCTGACAAATTTTCCGGCAGGAAAGGACAGGAGAAAGGCAGCTCCTCCGGTCAGAATGATGCAGGCTCCGGCTGTGAGGTTCCATGTGTAGGAAATCCACAGTCCGCTTACCGTGAAAAGGCAGCTCAGCAGGCTGGAAAGCAGCATCATTTTCAGAAGGGAGCCGGAATATTTTTCCGCGATATAGGGCGGAATGGTGAGCATGGCAATGACCATGATAAGTCCCACCACCCGGATCACCATGACCACAGAAACAGAAACCAGTCCCATGAGCAGAAAATGGAAAATCCCGACCGGTATGCCCCGGAGCCGGGCATATTCCGCATCATAGGAAATGGCAAGAAAATCATTGTAAAAGCAGCCGATCAGCCCAATGATCACTGCACACAGAATCGCCATGATCCGGATGTCTGATCCCGGAACCGTGAGGATGCTGCCGAAAAGATAGCTCATGAGATCCGTGTTGTAGCCCGGGGTCAGATCCAGCAGAATGACACCCAGCGCCATGCCCAGCGCCCAGATGACACCGATGATCGTGTCTGATCGTTCTTTGTTTTTCAGCGTGACCCCTGCCATAATCATGGCGGACGCAAGAGAAAAACCGAGCGTTCCGGCCATATAGGGCCATCGGAAATAAAAGGCCAGCCCGATTCCGCCATAGGCCGCGTGTGCAACGCCTCCGGCCAGAAACACAATCCGGTTGACCACCACCAGCGTGCCGATAATGCCGCAGGTGATGCTGGCCAGAATGCCTGCTGCCAGCGCATTGCGCATAAATTCGTACTGAAGTGCTTCCCACATGGTTTTATGCTTAATTTTTTTTAATGGTTAATGCGTAATCTTTGCCCGGTTCGTCAGTCCTGATGTGTGCGCAGAACCCGGTGCGGAATGCCGTGTGCCACCAGTTCCACCGGACAGGCATACATCCTGACCATGTCCTCTGTGATTTCAGCGCCATTGTGATAATGAAGCGTGCGGTTGACACAGGCCACAGATTTGACCTGGCTGGAAATCACCATCAGATCATGGTTGACAATCACAATGCTTACTTTGCTGTTAAGTTCCTGAAGCAGCCGGTAAAAATCGTTCTGGTGGCTGGAATCCACATTTGCCGTGGGTTCATCCAGAAACAGAATATCCGGGTCTGAAACCAAAGCCCTGGCAATGAACACGCGCTGCCGCTGGCCGCCGGACAGTTCCCCGATACGGCGCTTCCGGAGTTCCCATATATCCAGACGATCCAGCACCTCCCGCGCGGCAGATTTGTCCTGTGCGGAATGCCGGGACCATCCGCCCGACGATCTGATCCGGCCCATGAGCACCACGTCCTGGACAGAGATGGGAAAATCCCTGTTGATGCCGATTTCCTGGGGAACATATCCCAACCGCCGGGAGACCTCCCGGGGCGGTTTTCCCAGAACACTTACCGATCCCTCATCCGGTTTCAGCAGCCCCAGCATCAGTTTCAGCAGGGTTGTCTTGCCTCCTCCGTTGGGGCCGATCAGTGCGGTAAAACAGCCTTTTTCCAGGCGCAGGCTGATGTTTTTCAGCACCTGCCTGCCATGATAGGAAAAATGAAGGTCTTTGATCTCAATCACTGTGGCCGGATTCATTGCCTCTTTGTCTGTGTGTGGCATGTCTGTCATTTTTTCAGGGCATCCCTGAATTTCATGGCAATCTGCCGCAGGTTCTCGGCCCAGTCCGCAGCCAGCGGATCGGCCGCAATGACCTGGCCGCCAATGGCAGAAGCAATCACATCCGCACTTTTTTCAGAATACTGGGGCTGGACAAACACGGCCTTTATATTTTCCTTTTTTCCCCATTCAATCAGTTTCTGCAATTCAGCCGGTTTGGGTTCCTTTCCCTCGGTTTCCACCGGAACCTGTTTCAGCCCGTAGGCCTGTGCGAAATATCCCCAGGCCGGATGAAACACCATGAATTCCCTGCGCAGTTCCTTTTCCCCCAGTATGCGGAAGATTTCCATGTCCAGTTGGGCAATTTCCCGGATAAAGTCTTTGTACCTGTCTTCATACCCATTGGCATTGGCCGGATCAGCACTGACCAGAGCCTTGAGGATATTCCGGGCCTGCAGCATAACCAAAGGCGGAGAAAGCCATATGTGGGGGTCTTTGAACCCTTCATGCGCATGGGTTCCGGCCTCCTCCTCTTCATGATGATGGGAAGTCATGGGGATTTTTTCAGTCCCATCCTGCGTAAAAATGATCTGCATGGCCGGATTGGCTGCTGCAAAGCGGTCCAGCCAGGTGTCTTCAAAAGGAACACCCAGAGCAAAATACACGCGGGCTTTGGAAAGTTCAACCATCTGCGCGGGTTTGGGTTCATAGGTATGCGGCCCTGCACCGGGTGCGACCATCACAGACACCTGAACAGATTCTCCCCCAATCTTTTCCACAAAATATTTCTGGGGGATGATGCTTACAAATACCGGAAGAACCTCCTGAGCCATACCCGCACACGGAAAAAGCAGCAGTGTCAGAATCAGCATCATCTTTACAGCAAATTTCATATCCATCCTCCTTTTTTCCTTTCATTCTTTCCAGTCCAACGTTTTTTGCCTTCATTCCTGTTTTGAGTGGGCAAGAAAAAAATGTTCACTCTGAATTCCCAGACGGTCTGAAAAAAACTCAGGGTTTGGAAACAGACATTTTCTGAATGTCTGCAGGCTGTGAAACATTTTTCCGCCAATTGGGAATGAGGAAAGAGACCGAATCTTTCTGACAAGAGAGGAAACACTTCCCGCGCCTCAATATCATTATCTGGCATTATTGTAAACTCGGAAATAACTGACGGCAGTGCCACACAAGTGATGCTGAATTGAATTTCCAGATAAAATAACGGATTGAACAGATATGATTATCATCATTTCTGGAAAACGAAAGTGTTTTTCTGACCGGTCGCGAAACACCCTGCCGGAGTGTGCATCTGAATCTTTCGACATGATTCGTCTGTCCGGTTTCCTTTCCGGAGGGTCTGTGCCTGTTTTCCGGTATGACATTTTCATCTGCTTCCAGAAAATCAGAATGACAGACAGCGCACTTACGGTAAACACCCGGAAGGGATTTCCGCAGTTTTTCAGCGTCTTTCCGTGTCCTGTTTCCGATATGGAGCCCTGCGATCTGACTCTGTTTTCTGTTATGGGCATGTCCGTTTTTTTGATATTTCCGGAATTGCATTTCGGGCAGTTCATAAAAAAATCCTTTCA
>CAZDIU010000224.1:0-9261 GCA_964505535.1 uncultured Desulfobacterales bacterium
ACGGAAATCCGGAAATCCGCTTTTTTCCCCCGGAATCCTGAAATAACAGCATTGCTGTGCCGGACAGGGATGTTTCTGATGCCCATCCTCCGGATGCGGAAAAATCTCTTCAGCCCAGAGGCGGTGCCGCAGAAGCGGTGGCGGCAGATTCCCGGCCGCGTCAAAACAGATCTGCTTCCGGATCTTATCACCTGTATCTGAAAACAGCCGCGATTATCGTGCTGCTTGTCACGGCATTTGCTTTGTATCAAAGGAAATTCGGCACAGAGTCTGTTTCGGAAACCATGGATCCGGAGATAATGAAAATTCTTGTGCAGCAGGCTGAGGCCAAACGGCAGCGGATTGATTTTCTGTACAGGGAACTGGAAAAAATCACAGTCAGACCCGTGAATTCCGGGGTTCCGGAAACTGAGAAAAACGCTGGTTCCCTGAGTCTGGCAATGGTGTTTGATGCGGAAACGCCCCGCAATGACACCCAGAATCTTCTGGCGTATGCAGTGCAAAGCCAGATCAAGGAAAGTCTGCCGGATGTGCGGCTCCTGCACCGGAAATCGCTGGACAAAATTCTGGAGGAACTGATTCGGGAAAAACCTGAAACCTTCACCCTGCAGTTTCCGGAAATTCTTGTATTTCTGGAAGTCAGCAAAGGAAAATCCCAAACCTGTGTGCTGATGCAGGCAGTGCGCAAGGACACATCGGAAATCACAGGGATTTTCACTGAGACCCTGGACAGTTCCTCTCTGATTCTGGAGCAGAAGGAAAAGATAAGCAGGGGGCTGATTGAGCATCTGAAAACATACAGCGGGAATTTTTCCCATAATTGAATGTGGAAGTCAGAGTGAAGCAAAGCGTAACCCGCCATGCTCACTGTCTGAACCGCTGATTTGCACAGATTTTACGGATTCCGCTGATTGCCAAAAGATAGGCATGTATTTCAAAACAATCCGGATTCATTTATAAAAAATCCCTTTTGGGTTTTGTAATGCTTTTCAGGCAAAAAACGATCATCAACAGCAAACAAAAAGGAGAAAAAAACATGCGGAAAACTTTGTTTATCGGTATCCTGTCGCTGTGTATGCTTTTTGGCGCAGCAGCATACGGAGCCAGTCTCGAAATGGACATACAAAAGGCATCCAAAGGTGAAACTGTCAGTTTCACAGTTTCAGTAAACAATGCCCCAAATCAGGTTGCGGCATTCGGTTTTGACATTGTTTTTGATCCGGCTGTGCTGGAATACAAAAATTATGAAAAAGGATCACTGGTGCAGAGCGGTTTCAGCTTTTTTGATGCAAATGAAATCAGTGAGGGACACCTGCGGATTGGCGGGCTGGATTTCGGGGGCAGTCCCATGCAGCAGGGCAGCACCGGTGTTCTTGTATTGCTGACATTCACGGTAATTGACAACAAAAGCTGTGATCTGGCATTCAGTGAACTGAAAGATGATTTCAAAACATGGGGTTCCGAAAACGGGGGGTTGGTTGTCAACAATCCGCCTTCTGCTGACCCTCTCTTTCCCTCTGTTTCCGAAGGAAAAACAGTTGATATTACTCTCAGCGGCAGTGACCCGGACGGAGACAGTCTCAGTTATATGCTTGTTTCTGATCCCTCACACGGAACCCTGCAGGGTTATATTCCCAGTCTTTCCTATACACCGGATGAGAATTACAGCGGAGAGGACAGTTTTTTTTACAAAGTCAGTGACGGACAGTTGGATTCAGACTCTGCTGAGGTTGTTATCCGTATTGATGAAATTTCCCCTGAACTCTCAGTGAATGTAAATGAAAAATTCCTGTCCCTGTCATGGACTCCCGTCTCCGGAGCAGTCGGCTATTATCTGTATTATGCACCGTTTCCGGAAATGTCGCCCATAGCTTCCATTGACATGGGAAATCAGACAAATCTTTCCGGAGCGATGCCGCCCGGTCTCTCTTATTACGCGGCAGTTCAGGCTTATGATGAAAACGGAGAAATAGGCGTTTCCCAAATCCAAACCTTTATGATTCCGCCTGTTCTTTCATCACCCCAACTGACCGCAGGCACAGCGGAAAACACGGTTTCCCTTTCCTGGAATGAAGTGGAAGGAGCACAAGGGTATATTCTTTATTATGCTCCTTATCCCGCAGCTTCTCCCATTTTTTCAGCGGATTTGGGCAGTCTCACTTCCCTGTCCGGAGAACTGGCTCCGGGTTCTGCCTTTTATGCTGCGGTTCAGGCATATGACAGTGAAGGCAGAAGCGGATTTTCCAATGTGGAATCTTTCATCCTTCCGGAAGAGCAATAATCCCGTTTTTCCAAAAGCAGGCGGGCAGTTCTGTCTGTGCCTGGTACTCTGTCAACTTTGATTTTGTGAGTTCAATGGTACAGAACAACCGGATTTTTAAAAAAATCCGGTTGCTGCAAATCACAGATTCAGGACTGACAGAGTATGGTGTCAGGGAAGGGGAAAAAAGGGGATACAAAAACACAGGGCTGGGATTTCTGATCGCTTGTTCCTGTGCCGTATCATCTGTATATCAGCCGGGGCGGTTCCAGCAGCACCTTTGTGTCCGGGGGGATGGATTCCGTGATCCAGACATTCCCGCCGATAACCGAACGCTCCCCGATCACCGTGTCTCCGCCCAGAATGGTGGCCCCGGAGTAGATGATCACATCATCTTTGATGGTGGGATGGCGTTTTTTCCCCCGGAGCTGCTCCCCCGCATCTTTGGGCAGGGAAAGCGCACCCAGAGTCACGCCCTGATAAATGCGAACATTGTTTCCAATCACAGCGGTTTCGCCGATGACCACTCCGGTTCCATGATCAATGACAAAGCGCTCCCCGATCTCCGCGCCCGGATGAATGTCAATTCCTGTGAGGCTGTGCGCGTGCTCGCTCATAATCCGGGGCAGAAAAGGCACATCCATGTCATACAGCAGATGAGCCACCCGGTGCACCCAGATGGCAAAGATGCCGGGATAGCTGAAGATAATTTCATCATAACTGCGCGCGGCCGGATCTCCCTCATAGGCCGCAGCCACGTCCGAGGCCAGGGTTTTCTGAATATCCGGGAGAGCCTGCAGCAGTTTCAGGGCAATCTCGTTTCCCAGCCCCTCGCAGTCCCGGCAGGCTTCGCCGTAGCGGAAGCAGTCATGCCGGATGCTCCGGGCCACCTGCTCGGCCAGCAGGTCATACACGGTGGAAAGGGTCAGTCCCAGATTGTAGCGCAGATTCACCGGATCAATTTTTTCCCGTGAAAAATAACCGGGAAAAAGAAGCTCCCGGAGCCGTTCAATGATTTCAATGACCGACTCCCTGGAGGGAATGGGTTCATACGCCACATGGCTGTGGCAGGTCTTCTCATCGCAACTGTCTAAAATTTTCTCCAAAATCTCAGGAAGCTGCTCCCGGTGCTGCGTGACGCATCTGGCATCTGTTTTGCAGGTTTCACCGGGGATTCTGATTTTTTCATCCATAAAACACCTTCCTTTCTTATTCCTTGCTGATGCAGATTTCGTTTGTGTATCAGAGGGTTGTTTTCAGCCCGGAAAGCATGGACACCTGTCTGAAACGCATTCCGGTTTGTGAATCCCTGCATCTTTGGGCCTGTTTTTTTGCCGCAAGGATGCGAACACAGAGGCCGCAGAAAGAAACTGTCCGCCTGCCCCGTGTTTCTGTCAAATGCAGTTATGTTAATAAGTTTCCTGTCCAATGTCAAAGCCGAACTGTTGGAGACATGGATTTCGCCGTGACCTGTTTCAGGGTGTGGGGATCGGTTTTACACAATGCGGAATGCAAATCCGGAGGAGTCCAAAAATTGAGCGGAGCGGTTTTTTGCACACGCCCAACAGTGGAAAAACTGACAATATTGTATCAAATCAATGGAGAATTGGTATAAGTTTCCCTGTGTTTTAACGATCAGATTCTGAAACAGAAAAAGGAGACTGGCATTTCCAGTCCCCTTTTTCTGTTTTTTCATTCTGACGGTCCGGAGTTAAAAAAAATTACAGCACACAGTCTGCCTCCTGCACAGCATATTCCGGCACAAGTTTCTTCATTTTCTCTTTGATGCCGCACACATCCTGTTTTTCAGCCAGCTCATAGAGTTCTTCCAGTTCCCTGCACATCCAGGCACGGTAATTTTCATGACTGCCGTGAGCTTTGTAAAAACCGTTGGATTTGAGCACCATGATCTTTTCATGCGTTGTGGATACGATTCCCTCTCCTGAGGTAATCAGTTCCTCATACAGTTTTTCACCGGGACGCAGCCCCGTATAAACAATCTGAATATCCCGATCCGGTTCCTTTCCGGAGAAGCGGATCAGATCTCTTGCCATATCCGCAATCTTTACCGGTGTTCCCATATCCAGGACAAATATCTCACCGCCTTTTCCCTGTGAGCCTGCCTGCAGTACCAGTTGCACAGCCTCAGGAATGGTCATGAAATACCGGGTTACATCCGGATGGGTGACAGTAACCGGGCCGCCTGCGGCAATCTGGCTGCGAAAAAGAGGAATCACGGAACCCGAAGATGCCAGCACATTGCCGAAACGCACGGCCATCATCCGGGTTCCCCGGCCAATAAAGGACTGCAGGATCAGTTCGCAGATCCGTTTGCTTGCGCCCATCACATTGGTGGGGCGCACGGCCTTGTCTGTGGAAATGAGAAGAAAATATCCGGTATGGTGCAGCACACTCTGCTCCATGATGGTAAACGTTCCCCGGATATTGTTCAAAACAGCCTGCCAGGGATTGTTTTCGATCATGGGAACATGTTTGTAGGCTGCCGCGTGAAAAACCGCATGGGGCTGATACCGGGAAAAAATTTTATCCATAAGATGCCGGTCCTGCACATCCGCGAGTACCGGAATGCAGTTTGAAAACTTCATGCGGTGGATCAGTTCCATCTGAATGTTGTAGAGATTGTTTTCACAGTTGTCGAGCAGAATCAGCCGTGACGGCTGAAAGCGCAGTATCTGGCGGCAGAGTTCAGATCCGATGGAACCTCCCGCGCCGCTGACCAGTATGCATTTTCGCCGCAGATACTGAGCAATCTGATCCGTATGCAGTTCAACCGGCGGACGGCGGAGAAGATCTTTGTAATCCACATCCCGCAGGGCTTTTATACTGATTTTCCCGTTGATGATTTCACTCCATCCCGGCAGGGTCTGGTATTTCAGTGAACAGTATTTGCACGCGGCAGTGATTCTGCGCATTTCCGGGCCGCTGGCTGAAGGGGTTGCAATAAGGACTTCTTTTACCCCGTAAAACTCGGCATGGCGGGAAAGGGTTTCCAGACCGCCCAGAACAGGAATGCCATGTATAAACTTTCCCTTTTTTTTGGGATCATCATCAATAAAGCCTGCTACCTGATACTCTGTGCTGGGACTGCATGCAATTTCCCTGATGGTCAGTTCACCGGTACTGCCCGCTCCGATGATGAAAACCGGACGCTGATCGGACGCATGATGCCATATCCTGATTTTTTTGTTGAAAAACAGTCGGATGCCAAAACGCAGCCCCCCAGTGAAAAGAAAGGTGAGACATCCGTCCAGAATAAAAACCGCCCTGGAATATCCGGTGAAACCCTGAATGAACACCATGATCGAAACTGCTGCAAGACTGGAAAACACTGTGGCTTTGAACAGGCGCAGCAGATCGGAAATTCCGGCATAGCGCCACATGCCCAGATAAAGACCAAAGGCCCAGAAAACAAATGCCTTCAGGGGAAGCAGCCAGATCATGACCCAACTCATCTGATACCACGCAGTTGCGCTGAACTGAAACTCAAAGCGGATGCAGTATGAAAAGAAATGTGCCAAAGCAAAGAGCAGAATATCTGCTGTCAGAACAACATAAAAATTGAATGTGGAAGTAAGCGGAGTGAAGCGGTACCGGATTGCCCTGACAAGCCTTGCATACAGCCCCGGTCTGTGAAAGCCGTCATTTTCATCACACCATTCCCGGCATATCTGGAAAGTGTCCATAATGCTCTCCTGTGAAAAAGTGTTGCCAGCATTCCGGTCATAAGTGCTTGTAAAAAAATAACCTGTACAGTTTTCCTGTCCGGAAACCCTAAAGGGTTTTCAAAATCCTCAGGGTTTATAACAGGTTATTTTGATACAGCCCCTAACTGTCTGCCGGAATATGATTTTTGTCTGCATATCACCATACCGCATCAGATGCAATTCTGCAATGGGGCGGGAAGTGTATTCAGAGGGTAGAAATAAACTGCCCTCAGGGGAAGGCAGACAGTGTCAATTCAGTTTGCTGTCCGCGGCATTTCAGGAGGATTTCAATAATCCGGTTCAAATCATTCTCTGTCAGGGCTGTACCGGACGGCAGGCAAAGTCCGCGATGAAACAAATCTTCTGCAACTTCTCCGCGAACTGCTCTTGCCGGATATGTTTTTTCTGATTTCCCGCTTCCGAACACCGGCTGCATGGATTTCCATACCGGTCTGGAATGTCAGTGGGTTGTCTGAAACATGTTCGGGGCATTTCGGATACAGTTATAAAGATTGCTTGCCCTCAAACCCTAATGGGTTATTTTCTGAAAAGACTTCTGATGGTGGTGATAATGATCTGCCAGTCTGTCTGAAAAAAAATGTTTTTGACATAATTTCTTGCCAGATTCAGTTTGTCCGGCAGAATCACACTGCGGTAATATTCATCCGGATCAGACTGAGATGCAAGAATTTCCTCCTCATTCCGGTATCTGATGGAAGCATAATCCGAAAGACCGGGGCGTACTTTCAAAATTTCACGGAAATCATCAGGATATATCAGGACATACTGCGGCACTTCAGGTCTGGGGCCCGCAATGCTCATTTCACCTTTGCAAATATTAATCAGTTCCGGCAGTTCATCAATTTTTGTTTTTCGCAGAATTCTGCCGATTCTGGTTATCCGGCTGTTCTGCCCCGGCTCAAACTGATTCTCAGATGTCTTTTTTATCCGCATAGTTCTGAATTTGATCAGACGAAACGGAATCATGCCTTTTCCGATTCTTTCCTGAACAAAAAACGGAGAACCTTCTGTCCATACGGATAAGAATATAGACAACCGCAAAAAGCGGAAGAAAAAAAACAATGGCTGAAAGGGAAAGAGCAATATCCAGAAACCGTTTGATATGCGGATGGTAAGAAATCATTTTATTCCCTCTGTGAGAATATCTCTGACTGATGCAATCACATGATTCACATCCTCATCTGTCATTTTCGTATAGATGGGCAGACTCACTGCCCTGCGATAGCAATCAAGAGAGCCAGGAAAATCTTCAGGTTTGAATCCGTACCGATCCCGCCAGTAAGGCTGAATATGCAGGGGAATAAAATGCACACTGGTGCCGATCATCCTTTTCTGAAAGGTGCAGGGTAAGGCATGGGCAGCATCTTCTATGATCTTCAGATCATGCTTACGGGCTAAGGACAGAATGCTTTCCATATCGCATGACTGTCCTGCAAAATGAACAGGAATGATGGCTTTGATCGGTGAATTCTGCGATCTGAGAATTTTGATTTTCTCTTCAACCAGATTCGGGTTTATGTTAAATGTTCGGGGATCAATATCCACGAATACCGGATCCGCGCCCATGTACCGAATCACTTCTGCGGTGGCCGTAAAAGTGTAAGGGACTCGGAACTTCCCAATATACCGTTTTTGATTAAAGATTAACTTTATCCATAAAGGACAGCTTTTTTATAAACGGTATATCAGCATTTTCCATGTCCCTAAGGTGTGGTGATAACCTGATCCCCTTCTCTGATTCCGATGGCTTCCAATGCCAGATGCAGTCCTGATGTCGCGGAATTGACAGCAAGCGCGTGGGATGCGCCTGCAAATTCGGCAAACTCCTTCTCAAACCGCTGTGCCTTTGGCCCTGTGGTGAGCCATCCGGATTTCAGGGTGTCAACCACCTCGTTTATCTCTTCTTCCCCAATATCGGGGAGCGCAAAAGCTAATATTCTCTTTTCCATGATTTTTTATATCCTATTCTTTTTTGATTATACCCAAATAATGCGTGCAGAGCAAAGGGATTTTTTCAAGGATCTGACATAAGATCGTTGAATACGGCGCAGCAGCTCTGGCAAGGGGCGGGGCAAGTGTGATGCGTGCAAGATGAATATGGCTTTTGGAGAAAAGTGATTGAATCTCTTCTGCTTTCACGCCCCTGACATCCGGATTTTTTTAAGAGCCTTGAGGATCGCTTTTTCTCGCTGATGATTCATGAAAAGAGCCGCAGGATTGAAAAGCTGATACAGGGCTTTTTTGCCTGAAGCATCACGTTTTGCATAGACATCTTTTATTCGGGTAATTTCATCCAGTTATTTTATTCTGTCCTGAAAATGCAAACCGGATTGGCCGTCAGATTTCTTTCTGTTATAGATAGTCATTGTTTAAATCAATAAGAGTCCATAAGTTCAGCAAGTATATCATATTTGTCTTCTTTATGAACCGATTTCAATATTGCCCTGACTTCTTCTGAATCAAAAGGATAACCATCAAGTTCCGCAGCTTTCAGAATCATGGAAATATCAACCTGATCTTTTGGTTTTATTCTTGTCAGTTTGGACGCAATAAGATATTCAGGCTTTGCAATTCTGAGTTGCATGACACTGTTTTTAAAGGGAAGTCCGACAGTTACGGCTGTTGCGATGATATCGTTGTAATATTCTGAAATTCCCTTTAAATCTTCCGGTTCGGTCTGGTAGTTCAGGTTAAACCGGCGTATTCTGTCCTGAATGACAAATCTTTTTGTAAAACAGTGAAAGGTGTAGGGACTGCCGGACCGGGAAATGATTCCATTGAATTTTTTCAAAAGTTCAGCGGCATCATAACGGAATGCCATGTCAATATCCCCGGTTTTACGCAGAATAAATGATAATCCGTTAATTTCTTTTATTGAATTCAGTCTGGAATGTCTGACAGCCACTGAAGCTGTATAAACCTGAACTGCTCCTCCGCCTACAATGGCATAGGGTGCATCATTGAAATTTTCAGAAATAATCTCAAGCGCATCCATAAAAATATCATCTGTAATTGTATAAACATTCTGTTTTTTCATTATTTTTATTCCGCATTCCGGCAATATTCGGTGGGTATAATTTTTTGGTGGTGGGTCAAAACGGTTGATTTGTCAAATTTAAGTTAGTATTTATAGAAACTTGGAATCCTTCATCAACGGATTTGACCCACTACCAGACTGTGAAGCATAAAATCATATGAATCTATCCGAAAATTAAAAAGGAATTTTATATTATAAAATAAATATGATAAACTTCT
>CAZDIU010000225.1:0-9219 GCA_964505535.1 uncultured Desulfobacterales bacterium
AAACCGGATTTTTCCGGAAAAATCCGGTTTTTCTGAAAACTTTACACCTGAAAATTTATGTTGCCTTACTTATTATCTGTAATTTTTTTATATTGAAGATTCGGAAACGCCATTGTCTTTTTGAGGCAGAAGCTATGATAAAAATATTCAGACAGGATGAGAAAAATATTAATTTTCTGTTAAATCGGAAAATCTGCCGGAGATGAGTAAGAATTTGCAGAAATTTAACAGAATTCTCACGGAAATCTGACAAAGATATTCTATGCAGACTCGGTAATTTTTCATCCCAGCCAAAAAAGAGGAGGAAAATATGCTTTGTCAAAATCATCTGTGCAAAGAGGAAAAAGACGAAAACAGCGAATGTGATGTTGATATCCTGTGCAGCCGTCTGACAGGAAGAAAAACCTTTTCCGCAAAGATCAAACGTTGCAGCAGAAAAGGCATGTACTGCGAATCCGGTGAATTTATGGAAAAAGGAACAATGATTTATTACAAAATTGAGGATATTCTGAAATGGATTTCTGACCCAAAAGCAGGCGGGGGAATACGGACTGCATCTCTTGCAACAGTTGAATCATGCAGAGAAATCACATCAGACGATGGCAGATTCCGCTATGGAACCAATGTGGTATATTATATCAGTTCTCTGTCATAATCATACATTAATCGCATCCAAAATCAGGGCAAACGCATTTGACTTTGGGATGATTTTTGTAAAATCAATTGGTTATCAAAAAAGCCAAATTTTTGACATTTTTTTACCTGTTGATTTTTATAATACCGGTCTTTCAAATGCGTTTGCCCTGCATCCAAAATACAGCAGAAACCGGTAAGAAATGCTGTCATTTTTTGGAATTTTTATCAGAATATCTGGCACACAGTCTTTCATTTCCGGGAGGCCGGGAAAAAATTTTTCCTTTTGCATCCTCCTAATAATTTTAAAAATGTTCTCTGTGTCAGTCAGATAATTTTGGGCATGACTGTGCGCAGAAACTGTTTCTCATCCTCATCAATCCGGCGCAGTCCTTCCATGAGCAGGGGCATAAACTCTCCCAAACCCCGAATTTCCATTTCGTCCAGGGAAAGACCGGGACTGAAGCGGAACCGTCCCCGCTTGAGTTTCAGCAGTTCAAAAAATGCCTCCCTGCCTTCCTTTCCGTCAAAATGAACCCGGACAAGCTCGCCGTCCCGGAAAGACACAGAAGCCCTGCTTTCCGAGGACTGCAGGGTCAGAATGCCGGTTTTCTGGTTCATGTGAAACACCTGGAAAAGCTCTGAGGGAATCATTTCCGAGATTTTGCCCGTGACACCTGAGGAAAACTCCTCATACCGGGCCTGATTGATTTCTGCCATGCGTCCGGCCAGGAGCCGGGTGAAATACATCTGCAGGGAGGGGGAATTGCTGAGAATGGTTTTCAGGTTTCTTGCCATGATATACAAAACGGTTGTGGGTTCCACAGCCTTGATGGTTGCGCCCACTGTATTGCCGCTGAGCAGACTCATCTCCCCGAAAACCTCGCCTCTGCCCATTTCCGCGATGCGCATCTCATCATCTCCGAGTGCCTCCACCCGGCCCGTTATAATGATATAGAGATTCCGGCCCGGATCCCCTTTTTTGATGATAATCTCGCCCACACTGAATTCATCAAAACGCAGACTGGATGCGAATTCACGGGAAACATGGTCATCCAGGGACTGAAAAATCGGAAATTCGCTCAGCCCCTGTATCACCACTTCCACATAGTCCTCTTCCGGGCTTTCCCCGTCTTCATCGGAACTTGGCATGCTCTGCTTTTGGGAAAAACGGATCATGCCCCGGCATCCGCTGCAGGAGAAGACCTGCACAGACTGGGGTTCTGAGAAAAAAACATTTCCCCTGAGCAGGTTGACAATGTCTTTTGCCAAAGTCATGCAGGGCGCTTTGTTCGGAGGTACAGAGAATATGTTTCCGGCAAGCTGGAATTCATCGCCCAGTGCGTAAAGGGGGCAGTTTTTCCCTCCCACCACACGGAACACCGGGGGCTGCCGCAGGACACTTTCCGGTGCAGCGGCTTCTTTTCCGTTTTTTTCCCTGTGTCTGTTTTTGGCCGGGAATTTTTCCGCTTTTCTGTCACTGCCGGATACAGAAACGGATTTTGTGCCTGCCGCAGCAGATTTGTCTGATTTTCCAAATTGTTCAGGAGGGATGGCAGACATTCCGGAATCGGCAGGTTCCGGAGGCTGAACGGCAAAAACCTGACCGCATTTCAGGCACCGGGCCCTGCTGCCACCTTCTCTGATACGCCGCTCATCCACTCTGAAAGCGGATCGGCATTTGTCGCATATGACTTTCATTCTGTCCTCCTGCAATTCCGGGAATCCTTTCTGTCTTTCCGAATTCAGGGGGCGGGAAAAGAATACAGATGGATTTCACACTGCCATTACTGTAATATGATTCCGCAACATTGAAAACAGTTTTTTTGCTTTCCGGGGAAAAGTTGGAGGTGACTGTCAGAAAATGCCTGTATTCCGGAACTGTTGCGGATTATCTCCCTGAAAAAAGACTGCCTGGCCGCCAACAGCCTGTTGACAAAGGGAAAGAACAGAATGAATATTGAAGAATACGGGCAGTTCCGAATCCAGAAATCCATAACAGACAGAATGACAGAATATCAGATGTGCATTGAATATTCTCTACTTCCGGTGCAGAAAACAGGAACGGAGAAACCACTGATTACAGAAAAAGGAAAAAAATGAAGAGAATGTGTCTGCTCTCCCTGCTGGTGTTTCTGCGGATTTCCCCTGTGTTGTCAGGTTTGGAATCCATTTCTGCGGAAACCGGTGCCGCCGGCAGCGAAAATGCGTCTCTTTCAGACAGTTCCTCCGGCATATCCAGAAGGATTGTGGGAGGCGTCAAAGCCGATGCGGATGCCTGGCCCTGGATGGCAGCGCTTACAGAGCCGGGATTGGGTTCGGATTATGTCAACCAGTTCTGCGGAGGTGCGCTCATCCATCCCAACTGGATTCTGACTGCGGCCCATTGCGTGAAGGATGACTGGGGACAGGTGCTCAATGTGCGCCGTATTGAAGCGGTTTTGGGAACAAATGATCTGAAATACGGCAGCGGAGAGCATTTTGCGGTAAAACAGATCATTGTCCATCCGCTTTACGGAGATGGCGATGACGCAACTCCGGATTCGGACATTGCTCTGCTGGAGTTGGAAACATCGGCTGACAGGTATCCCACACTTGGTGTCTGTACCGGTTCTGACACCCTGGCCGGAAAAAACAGCATTGTGATGGGATGGGGAAGCACCAGGGGATGGGAAAATCTGTACCGGGTTGCGGATCCCTGGATTCTCCGGCAGGTGACACTCCCGGTTGTTTCCAATGCGGAATGCGCGGCAGCCTTTGCCGCACAGGGTTATACCGGCAGGGATTACACGGTTGACAGTTCCATGCTCTGCGCGGGGGACATCAGGGGCGGCAAGGATTCCTGTCAGGGAGACAGCGGAGGCCCTCTGACTGTTCAGGAGGACGGCATATGGAAACTGGCAGGCATGGTGAGCTGGGGCGTGGGCAGGTATTGCGCTGAACCCGGTGTGTACGGTGTTTATACCCGTGTGTCGGAATTCATCGACTTCATTGTTTCCCACACAGGCATACGCCTTTTTCCGGCATCCCCTGCTCTGACGCTGAGCACTTCGGGAACAGAGATTTCCCTTTCCTGGGAAGCAGTGAGCGGAGCAGAAGGATATTTTCTGTATTTTGCCCCCTGGCCGGACATGGAACCCGTTACCGAGGTGGACATGGGACTTGTCCGAATCCTTTCCGGCCAACTGCCTTCCGGCTCAGCCTATTATGCAGCGGTAAAGGCGTATAACAGCGGTTCTTCCGGCAGTCTGTCCAATATTGTCTTTTTTGTGTTCATTGAGGATGCGTCCTCCTCTGCCCTGACCATCCGTACAGAAGATGATGCAAAAGACATTTCCTGGACTCCGCCTGACGATTCCGTGTCCTGCCGGCTGCACCATGCGCCCTATCCGGAGATTTATCTCACAGAATCCAAAGACATGGGAACTCAGCGACAAATATCCGCCTCCGCTGTGGGCAGTTCTTCTTTCTATATTCTGCTCGAATCCCTGAATCTGCAGGGATCAGCGCAGTATTCCAATGTTATGGGCGTGATTGACATCTCAGAATGGCAAAACAGGTGATAAAGAGTCAGCCTGTCTGCACTGCCATCCGGACTTTGGGTTGACGCATATGCGAATCTCCTGTACAAGTTGTCTGACACAGCAAAACAATGTCAGGTTCTTCAAGGTCTTTTATGGAAAATTTTTCCGGATGCCTGCTTTCGCAGGCATGACGTCATTCCGGCGAAAGCCGGAATTCGGTGTTTCCGCAAAACAGATTGAAGAACCCAATGTCATTGATGCAAGCCGAACTTTCAGTGTGGCACTCCGATGAACCATTGCCGACTTACGTCAATGGCATTGCCCGGCAGAAAACGGACAAAATTTTCCTTCATCCCCGCAAAAAGGAGGCAAAAAATGAAAAAATTTCTGATGTATGTTTTTTTTGCTGCTGCCATTGCACTGTCCTGGACCTGTGTTTCCGCGGAAACGGTTACTGTCGGCGGCAACGCGGACAAACCTCCCAAACAGTGGGAGGATGAATCAGGCGAGTACAAAGGTGTCTGGATTGATCTTCTGAAAGCCATTGACAGGGAACTGCCGGATATTGACTTTCAGATATCCCTGCTTCCCTGGAAAAGGGCGTACAAAGGAGGGGTGGAGGGGAAAAATGCCATGATGAGCATGTTTTACAATGACGAGCGCAGCGGCATTTTTGATTTCTCCGATCCGGTGCTGGAGGAAAAGGTTGTGATTGCTGTAAAAAAAGGGAAAGAATTCAAATTCGACAGCCTGGAGGATCTCAAAGGCAAACGGATCGGCATTTATGCCGGAACCAGTTACGGAGCCGAATGGCAGAATGCGGTTGACAGGGGCATTTTCACTGTGGATGAGGATTTCAGCAATCCCCAGCGGTTAAAGAAGATCCTCGCGGGCGTGATTGACGGCGGGGTCTTCAATCCCGGGACTGCGGCGGTAAAAATGCTCTGTGAGCAAAGTCCGGATATAAAATTTGAGGATTTCACTGTTCTGGAACGCCCTGTCATGGCAGAGAATTCCTATTTTGCCATTGCCAAAAAGCTGAACAGGAAAGACCTGATTGAAAAATTCAATGCAGCGCTTGGGAAAATAAAAGAGTCAGGAGAATATCAGCAGATCATTGACAAATACAGCAGGTAGAAGGGGCTGGGGACCGGGGGCTGACAGCAACAAACAGATTGACATCTGAAACTGCTTTCCCCAACCCCCCAATCCCTGATACACGGAGATTCTCATTGGCAAATCTGTGGTCACAGGAAATTTATGTCAAAGCCCTGCATTTTGCGGCTTTGGCCCATCAGGGGCAGAAATATCCGGGAACGGATCTGCCTTACCTGGTGCATGTGGACAGGGTCTGCATGGAGATCATGGCAGTTCTGCACACAGAAACAGACGCGGATGGCAATCTTGCGGTGCAGTGTGCACTGCTTCATGATGTGATTGAAGACACGGGCATATCTGCAACTGTTCTCAGAGAGGAATTCGGGGATGCGGTGACAGACGGGGTGCTGGCCCTGAGCAAAAATCCGTTTCTGGAAAAACATCTGCGGATGGCAGACAGTCTGGCAAGAATCCGCAGACAGCCCCGTGAGGTCTGGATGGTCAAAATGGCAGACCGGATCAGCAATCTCAGCGCACCGCCGCATTACTGGACCTGTGAAAAAATATTGAAATACAGGGATGAATCTGTGACAATACATGACAAACTGAAGGAGGCCAGTGTGTTTCTGTCCCAAAGACTGAAACAGAAAATTGAAGATTACCGGAAATTCATCTGAAAACAACAAGATCAGGAAACGGATATTGGACAGAAAAAAAATTCTGAAACTTATGGGACTGACCGTGCTGTTCGCGGGATTGGCCGGAGCAGCCGTCGTGAGTGTATACATTTTTCATCTCAGCCAGGTTGCAAAGGAAATGTTCGGGAGCAAAAAATGGGAACTTCCCGCGCGGATATATGCGCGCCCCGCCGAACTTTACCCAGGAATGGAGCTCAACCCCGAAGCCTTTGCCCAGGAACTGGAACTGATGCAGTACCGGAAAGCGGATCAGATTGACACAGCCGGAAGTTATGCCCGCGCAGGTGATGTCTTGACCCTGTTTACGCGTGCCTTCCGCTTTGAGGACAGTGCGGAACCGGCCCGCAAACTCCGTATCACCTTTCAGAAAAAACGCATCTCCGGCATACAGGATTTGGACAGCGGAGAATCTGCGGGACTGACCCGGCTTGACCCCGCGCATATCGGGAGTTTCTATCCCACACACAATCAGGATCGGCTGTGGGTGAAATTCAACGATGCCCCGCCCCTGCTGATCCAGTCTGTGCTGGCCATTGAGGATCAGGATTTTTACAGCCACCACGGTGTCCGGCCCATGGCCATTGCACGCGCCCTGCTGGCCAATATCAAAGCCGGACGAATGGTGCAGGGCGGCAGCACTCTGACCCAGCAGTTGGTGAAAAATCTGTTTCTCACACGGGACCAGACCTTCAGACGCAAATTTGATGAGGCTGTCATGGCTCTGAGTCTGGAATGGACGTATGAAAAAGATCAGATCTTTGAGGCATACCTCAATGAAGTCTATATGGGGCAGGATGGGGAACGGGCCATTCACGGATTTGGCATGGCAGCGTCTTTTTTCTTCCGGCGCTCTTTGGAGGATTTGCAGCCCGCAGAAACTGCTCTGCTGGTGGGGCTGCTCAAAGGTCCATCCTATTATGATCCCCGCCGGAATCCGGATCGGGCCGTGAAACGCAGAAACACGGTTTTGCAGGTGATGCGGGACCGGAAACTCATCACGCCGGATGAGGCAGAAAAGGCAATGAAATCTGATCTTGGCATTGTTGCAAAACCCGCTTCGGGCAACAGTCCGTTTCCGGCTTTCATGGAACTGGTCAGAGAACAGGTTCTGAAAGAATACAAAGAGGAAGACCTGCGCACAGAGGGACTGCGCATTTTCACCACCTTTGAACCCAGGATTCAACTGGCTGCGGAAAAGGCTGTGAGCAAAGGGCTGGAAGGCATTGAATCCCGGAGGGGACTCCCCAAAGGGGAACTGGAGGCCTCCCTTGCTGTCACTTCCACCGCCGGAAATGAGGTGCTGGCTTTGGTGGGCGGAAGGGAATCCGGATTTGAGGGCTTCAACCGAGCGATCAAGGCCGGACGCCCCATTGGCTCCCTGATCAAACCGGCCGTATATCTCACAGCTTTGCTATTTCCTGAAAAATATACCTTGATTTCGCTTCTGGAGGATACGGAGATTGAAGTGCATGACAGCGGAAGGGTCTGGAAACCCCAGAATTATGACCGTTCATTCCACGGCATTGTGCCCCTCTATGCTGCCCTTGCCCATTCCCACAACGCTGCCACCGTGCGCATGGGAATGGATATCGGACTTGACAGAATTTTCGATACTGTGCATAAACTGGGAGTGGACAGAAAATTTGATCCCTATCCCTCTGCTTTGCTGGGAACCATGTCCATGTCTGTGATGGAAGTGGCGCAGATGTATCAGACCTTTGCATCCGGCGGTTTCTTCACGCCCATCCGTGCCATTCATGGTGTTTTCAAGCCTGATGGGGAGCCCCTGAGCCGTTATCCGCTCACTGTCCGGGAAAATATTGATCCGGGCGCGGTCTATCTGCTCAACAAGGCTTTGCAGACAGTGCTGACAGAGGGAACTGCCAAATCCCTGGCTGCGGTTTTGCCCAAAAATCTGGGCGCGGCAGGAAAAACCGGAACCAGCAGCGATCTGCGCGACAGTTGGTTTGCGGGATTCACCGGAAACCGGCTGGCTGCGGTCTGGGTGGGCAGAGATGACAACCAGCCCTGCCATTTGACCGGCGCGACCGGCGCGATGCAGATTTGGGGAGAACTCATGGCAAACATTGCCAATTCGCCCCTGCACCTGTCCAAACCGGAAAATGTCAGATGGGTGACAGTGGCTCCCTACCGGAAGGTGCAGACCGATCCTTCCTGTCCCGGAGCCATTTCCATTCCTTTCATTGACGGGTCCGAACCCTGGGAACGCGAATTCTGTGACAGAAGAACCGGCACCCTGAAACCTGCTGAACCGCATCGGGAAAAAAGCGATCAGCCTTCCATATTTGACCTTTTGAAGGATATGTTCTGATGAAAACATGCGCAAAAATTTTTCTTATGGCAATGACAGCAGGCATGATGCTGGCCGGATGTGCCTATCCACCCGCGCCTGCACCGGAGAAAGGCCCCAAAATCATTTATGATGAACAGGGCAGACCTCTGTGGATTCCGCCTTCAGCCCGAAAACCGGTTCCGCCTTCCCCAAGCCGGGAAACGCAGTATCCTCCCCAGGAATCACAACCTGCTCAGCAGGACACTTCCGGCATGTATGCGGATCAGGAAGATCAGACCGATACGGAAATGCAGGAGCCTTCCCAGCCCCAGTCCGCTCCCCGCATAGGTTCTGCCGGAGAGGAGGAAGCCGGAAAAGACAATACCCATCTTCTGCTGGCTGTTTCGCCTTTGGCAGCACAGGCAGAGCAGCAGATGGAACGGGGAGAACTGGATCAGGCCTTTGCCACGGCGGAACGGGCGGTGCGCATTGATCCGGGCAATGCAAAGATGTGGAATCTCATGGCCCGGATTCAGTTCAAAAAGGAAAACTGGGCACAGGCCGAACAGTTGGCCCGGAAATCCAATCTTCTTGCCGGAAATGATACAGGTTTGCAGGCCGTGAACTGGAAAATCATCGCAGCGGTTCTCAGCAGAAACGGACAGGAAGACGAGGCACGCAGGGCTTTGCAAAAAGCTGAGGATCTGGAATATGGAAGAAGGGGATGGTGAACGGATTTTCTGCATTGCCGTTCTGAGTCGGCAGGGCAGCGCTTTGTCAATTTTGAATCTGTGACCTGCAAAAAAACCGGATTTTTCCAAAAAATCCGGTTTTTCTGTGAAGGTGAAATCACAAAATCAAACTTGAGAGGATATGCCTGCCTTTGGATTTGACCGGATTGGTGGGCGGTGAAAATTACCACATTCCCCCGAATTTAGTGGTAAGTTACTGAAAGCCGCCGGAGGTGAGAATC
>CAZDIU010000226.1:0-9215 GCA_964505535.1 uncultured Desulfobacterales bacterium
GACATGCTCCGGGAACTGCGGACAATTATTGAGCATACAAATATGAGCAGAGGGCTTTTTCACGCCAACCACGCGTCCAATTATCTGCCCATCAAGGCACGGCTGCCAAAGGACAAAGAAGCGACTTTGCACCTCATAGATCAGGCTCTTTCCGGAAGAATCCGCCTGAAACCCGAATGGCTGCGGGCATTGTAATTGTAAGGAGAGGGCAGGGGCGATTCATGAATCGCCCCTGCGGAATGAACGGATGTCGGCATACAGACACGGATTTATATGCAACAAATTAGAATTTATGAGAAAATTTGTTAAAATACAGACAATCCGAACAGGAATAAAGCCATGAAAACAGAATATCAGCTTCCCAAAGAAAAAATCACCGAATTCTGCAGGGATCATCATATAAAAAAATTATCGGTTTTCGGATCTTTCCTGCGGGATGACTTTGGCCCTGAAAGTGACATTGACCTGCTGGCCGAATTTGATCCGGATTATATTCCGGGCCTGCTTCGTCTGGCAGGCATGGAAACAGAACTGTCCCGGATTCTCGGTCGCAGGGCTGATATCCAAACCTCCGAAGATCTGAGTCCTTATTTCAGAAACCGGGTACTTCATCTGGCCGAGGTTCAATATGAAACAGGATGATGTTATTTGCATGAAACATCGGATATCCTGAAAACTTTATACTCGAAAATCTATGGAACCCTGCTTATAATCAGGAACATGTTCAAAAAGCCAAAGTTCTGTCATTGACAATATCACTGTCAATCAAAATCCGTATGAAACCCATGTAAACAGGAGATAAATTTTATGCAGGCAATTGAATTTGAAAGCAAATCATATAATGGAATTATACAGATTCCGATAATTCATAAAGAGTGGTATGACAAAACGCTGAAAGTCATTCTTTTCAAAGAAAGCGAACCGGAAATCAGATCCAAAGATACTGACAAATCAGAACTCATGTATTTTTTTGACCGGTTCAATGCAGATTTGACAGGCTATAAATTTAACCGGGATGAGGCAAATGAACGATAAATATTTCCTGGATACCAATATTCTGATTTACAGTATCGGCAATATAATACCGAAAAAAAGAATATCAGTCAGCCTGATAGGAAAAGATGCCGTTATTTCAACACAGGTCATTGCCGAATCCGCAAATGTGATGCGCCGGAAATTTAACTGCAGTTATTCAGAAATACGGACTGTAACTGACAGATTTGCATATGAAATGAATCTCCATATTATTACTCACCATACTGTCAGAATCGCTTTTGACATAGCGGAAAAATACGGATATTCCTATTATGACAGTCAGGTGATTGCTGTTGCATTGGAATCCGGATGTACTGTTCTTTATTCAGAAGATTTGCAGCATAATCAGATAATCGAATCAGATCTCAGGATTATGAACCCTTTTCAGATTTATGGCGAATCTGACGTGTGACATACACCACACAGTTCAACTTCTGATGTTTGAGTGGTACATTCTGATTGCATGGCGGATATTCATAACAGATTGTAACCATTGTTCATTGATCATTCAATATTTAACATTCACCATATTATCATATAAACCGAAGGAGAAAACAATGCGTCAGAATACCAACGAGTGCAGTATCGCAGACGATACGCGCTGCATCAACACCATCCGCACCCTTGCCATGGATGCAATTCAGAAAGCCAATTCCGGACATCCGGGCGCACCTATGGGCATGGCTCCGGCAGCCTATGTGCTGTGGACCCGTGTGATGAAACACAATCCCAAAAATCCGCAATGGCCGGATCGGGATCGCTTTGTCCTGTCCGGCGGACATGCGTCCATGCTGCTCTACAGTCTGCTGCACCTGACCGGATATGATCTGAGTCTCGACGACATCAAAAATTTCCGTCAGTGGGGCAGCAGAACACCCGGACATCCGGAATACGGCCATACTGCCGGTGTGGAAACCACCACCGGCCCCCTGGGACAGGGCGTGGCAAATGCTGTGGGAATGGCAATGGCAGAACGTCATCTTGCCGCGCGTTTCAACCGGGAAGGCCATGAAATTGTGGATCATTACACCTATGTTACATGCGGTGACGGCGATATGATGGAAGGTGTGGCATATGAGGCCGTGTCGCTGGCCGGGCATCTGGGGCTGGGAAAACTGATCTGCCTGTATGATGACAACAAAATTTCCATTGAAGGCAGCACCGATATTGCATTCACGGAAAATGTGGGACTGCGCTTTGAAGCCTGCAACTGGCATGTGCAGAAGGTTGCGGACGGCAATGACATTGACGCGATATACAATGCAATTGAAAAGGCAAAGGCGGAGAAAGAAAAACCCTCTCTGATTATGATACGCACAGAGATTGCGTATGGCAGTCCCAACAAACAGGGCAAGGCATCTGCGCACGGAGAGCCGCTGGGAAATGAGGAAATCCGGCTGACCAAGAAAAATCTGGGCTGTCCGGAGGATGAATGCTTCTGCGTGCCGGAAGAACCCATGACTGTATGCCGGAACTGCGTGGAAATCGGGAAAGAAGCCGAAGAACTCTGGCAGGAGAAATTCCGTGCGTATGCAAAAAAATATCCTCAGGAAGCAAAGGAATGGGAACGCCTGATGAGCGGAAATCTGCCTGAGGGATGGGAATCCGCGATTCCGGTTTTCAAACCCGAAGAAAAACCGGTTGCCACCCGTTCCGCGTCCGGAAAAGTGCTCAACGCGATTGCAGCAAAAGTGCCGGAACTTATGGGCGGTTCCGCAGATCTGGCTCCGTCCAACAAAACATGGCTCAGCGGAATGCCGGTTTTTCAGAAAAATGCGTATGAGGGCAGAAACATTCATTTTGGTGTGCGGGAACATGCCATGGGCGCAATCATCTCCGGCATGGCTCTGCACAAAGGCATCCGTCCCTATGGCGGAACCTTTCTGGTGTTTGCAGATTACATGCGCTCCACATTGCGGCTGGCTGCGCTGATGAAACTGCCTGTGATTTATGTGTTCACCCATGACAGCGTTGCAGTGGGCGAAGACGGGCCTACGCATCAGCCGGTGGAGCATATTGCCAGCCTGCGTGCCATTCCGGGTCTTACCGTGATCCGTCCTGCTGATGGTGCAGAAACCGCACAGGCATGGCGCATGGCATTGGAATCAAAGGACAGTCCCACTGCGCTGCTGCTCAGCCGTCAGGATTTGAAAATTCTGGACAGAAAAAAATACGGGGCTGCGGAGAATCTGGCAAAAGGGGCGTATATCCTTGCGGACTGCAAGGGAACTCCGGATATTCTTCTCATCGGAAGCGGCGCGGAAGTGCATGTTACGCTTGCAGCCGCAGAAGTTCTGACAGAAAAGGGAATCAAAACCCGTGTGGTGAGTATGCCCAGTTGGGAACTGTTTGAAAAAACCGATCAGGCATACAAAAATGCGGTGCTGCCTCCGGAAGTGAAAGCGCGCGTGGCAGTGGAGGCGGGCATCACAATGGGATGGGAACGCTTTACCGGATGCCGTGATGCAATTGTGGGCATTGATCATTTCGGCGCATCCGCACCGGGCGGAATGCTGCTGGAAAAATTCGGTTTCACCAAAGAGAATATTGTCAGTGTTGCGTTGAAGGTGCTGAAGAAGTAGAATCATCATCTGTCTGGAGACAGGTTCTGTCTCCGGACGGATTGCAGCGGGAATATTGGATTTTCTTTATCAAACATTTTCGGCAGTCGGTTAACTCCGTGACCGGCCGCCTGATCTGAAATGTCAACAAAATCTAATCACCTTTCAATGCCCTGATGAATTCTTCAGGTTCCAGATCCAGTCCTGTCCAGAGGGCAAAACTGCGCCGGGCCTGGTTGGCCAGAATGGGCAGACCGTCCATAAATCGGATCTGCTGCATATCTGCCATGTCCTTCCAGAAACACTGACTTCTGCCATAATTCAGGTCTATGACCATCTGACATTCCGGCACACGGAGTTTCCGAACCAGCCCGGCCAGTTCCGGCCCTTCCGAATCTGCGGATACGGATGTGGTATTGATGAGAATATCTGCATGGACCGGATTTTCCGGAAGGGATTCGGCAGACACAGCCACACCTCCGATGCGGCTGAGTATCCGTTCAGTTTTTTCTTTGTTCCGGCCTGCCACATAAACGGTTCCGGCCCGAAGCCAGTTCAGCATGAAAACAACTGCACGCGCAGCCCCGCCGTTACCGAAAACCAGAGCGGTTTTTCCTGCGGTCTCAAATCCTGCCTCTTCCAGTGCATCCATAAAACCGATGGCATTGGTATTGTAACCTTTGAGTGTTTCCCCGTCCCTGGCAATGGTGTTGATGGCCCCGATGATGTTGGCTCCTTCCGAGAGCACATCAACCAGGGGAAGCACAGCCTCTTTATAGGGCAGGGTGACATTGGCTCCGGCAATGTTGAGCGCACGGATCGCTTTGACAGCATCCTCAATATGACCGGGTTCCACCATAAAAGGGACATAAATTCCGTCTATGCCGGTCCGTTTCAGCACAGTGTTGAACATAAGCGGGGATTTGGAACGGAAGGCCCTCTCATCACTTAATATACAGAAAACCTTTTTTTCGATTCTGATCCTGGGGTTCCTGACCGGAGTACGAGCATTCATAATGACCTCTTTTGGGGATTTTCAGAAAATACCAACAGTTCAGTTCATAATTCAGGATGAGGCAACGCACCGGTTTTGTTATGCAGCCTCATATCACAGCACAATCATGACAAAAACCAGCAGCAGCAGACCGATGGTTATGGGCAGCAGGATGAGGAAGCCTTTTTTGTAGTCAAAATCATCTCCTTCTCCTGCGGTCGGTCGGGCTGTTTCCTGTCTGCCGATGCCTGTGGCATTGATGAACCGTTCCAGATCCAGTGCCATGATCCGCTGTCCGTTTGCAATCAGGGTATCCCGGTATTTCTTCAGCTTTTCCCCTGCATTTTTCTGCTGACCTTCGCTGGTGAGCATTCCCTGGGTGTATGCCTCTTTTATTTCCAGAAAACGGTCATAGGCTTCGCTGATTTCCTTTTGCACCTTTTCCGTATTTTTTGCTTCATCCTCCTTCTGCTTTTCAATTTCCTTCTGTAGTTTCTCAAGGGTCGCATCAATGGCAGAGATGAACCGTCCGATCTTTTCCTGCCGGTCTGTGTCCCCGATTTCCCTGAAAATACCGGCATAGCGGCCCAGGATTTCCTTTTGCTGATTGAATGCCTCTGCATTGGGAATGCCTGCCGGGGTGGACTGAAAACTGTGAAACACGGAAACAGCCTGATCAAAAAGATATTTGGCAGCGTTTCTGCTTTTTTCCGCTATGCTTCTGTCTGCGGAATGAATCGCACCTCCGAGTTTCAGCACGGCTTCCCGGAGATAGTCAGCATCCCTTACTTCCGTATGCCGGGAGCGGATGGTTTCCAGATCCGCTCGCAGCGGCGCAATTTCCCTCAGGTAAGCTGTGGCACTTTCCTCATCTTTGGGTTTTGCGCTCCGGGTCATATCCGCTTCTTTGCGGAGACTTTCGGCAGTGGCGCTGAGGGTGAGCAGTTCCTTTACCCGCATACAGTTGTCGTCAAAGCATTTTTTTGCCCTGTTGAACAGATCAATCAGATTTTTGTCAGCAGCAGACAGGACAGCCGCTGCAACCAGGGTTTCCAGCCGTTCCTTTTTGCTCAGATAGATTTCATGTTTTTTTTCATTCCGGCCGTCCGGAGCCGCGTACAAATCCCCGCCTTCACGGGTCCGGATCCAGGCGGAAAGAAGTGAAGGCAGTATTTTTGCGGTTTTTCCCTGCTGATGGGCTTCCACAATTTCCCTGTTCTTGATTTCAATGGTCTCGCCAATCTTTGACAGATCTTTGCTCTTGGGCCTGCCCCCGGCTCTCCGGTTCAGTTCCGCCCGGACAGTCTGATCCAGTTCTTCTGCAATCTGTCTGTATTTTTTGTCTGCTGTCATATCATTCTGTCCATTTTTATATACAGGAAACCTGAAACCTCTCTGATGCCAGCGGATTTTGCGGTCAGTGTCGCAGCCTCACGCAAAACCGGCCGGATCAGTTTTTGAAACATTTTTTCACAATAACAGGGATTCGGAAAGCATAGTTAATCATAACTGACTGTTATTATATTGTTTAACATTTTCATTTACTTTTTTCAGGAAGTGTTATAATACGCCCATAATCCGTATTTGTAAAGGAGATGATCGGGTGATTTTGTGTATTCGGAAAGAGATGCCGGATGTGTGCACTTGTCTTTGATGACCTTGCAGGTCATATATGACATTATGCTCGTCTGAGGGATGTGAAATTTTTTAAAATACCGGAAGATTCAGGTCACAGGTGTCAGGTGTCAGTATGCGGTCAGGACTGAAACCTGAACACTGAAACCTCAAAACCGGTATATCAGCAATTTTCAAATCCCTGAGATGTGAAACCCTGAAACAGTGAAAAAAGGAGGTGTTGGATGAAACGCAGAGAATTTCTGAAATTATCAGCCAATATGGGGGTGCTGGCCCTGTTTCATGCGGTCGGCATCGGCTGTTCCGGGAAAGCAAAGGAGGGGGGGGCCATAGAACTGCCCGGACTGCCCTATGCGGAAAACGCGCTGGAACCCCATATTTCCGGCCGGATGATCTCTTTTCACTACGGCAAGCATCACCTGGGCTATGTGAACAAACTCAGGGAACTTATTGCCGGTACGCCTTTTCAGGGCATGGGACTTGAGAAAATTGTCCGGAAAACCTGGGGAAACGCGGATCAGACTGCCATATTCAACAATGCAGCCCAGGTTTTCAACCACAGTTTTTACTGGAACAGCATGAAACCGGGCGGCGGGGGGAAACCGGCCGGAAAAATTGCTGATGCGATCAATGTCTCCTTTGGCAGTTATGAGAAATTTGCCGAAGAGTTTGCCAATAAAGCAGCTTCCCGTTTCGGCAGCGGATGGGCCTGGCTGGTGGCAGACAGTGGCAAACTGCGGATCATGGATACAGCAAATGCGGACACGCCCGCGGCTCAGGGGATAAAACCCCTGCTGACCATTGATGTGTGGGAACATGCCTATTATCTGGATTACCAGAACCGCCGCGGGGATTATATCAGGGCATTTCTGGAAAAACTCGTGAACTGGGATTTTGCGGAAAAAAATATGGGATGAGTGCTCAGGCGGAAGTTTTCGGGTATTCAAAAAACCGGATTTTTTCGGAAAATCCGGTTTTTTTGAAAATGCAATACCCAATAAATCATGCTGATCTGCTTTGGGATGTGAAATTTTTTTGAATACCGGACGGTTCAGGCTGCAGGTGTCAGTATGCGGTCAGGACTGAAACCTGAACACTGAAACCTCAAAACCGGCATATCAGCAATTTTTAAATCCCTTAATTCACCTCCTTAACTTCAGAATCATTGGAGGCTTTGAGAGCATAGGCAAAATCATCTTCTGTTTTGGGACATATCAGATTTTTTCTGCGGCTGTTATCCCTGTTTATTTTTTGAAATACCTTTATACAATGAAGATATAACTCTTGCCAAATGATGAAGCACATGATATAGAACATCAATTTATATGGTCGTTTCGTATGACATAAAAATATCCCAGATGTCAGGATGTTTTTCAGGTCATGCCGGTTTATTGCAGGGGGGCCGGTCAGCGGCTCCGCAGTTGTTAACCTTATAATTCACTAAAGGAGAAAAGGATCAATGGCTTACGATGCAACAAAGATGGCAGACTGGCAGATTTCAGAAGAAGCAGAAAAAAACATGCCTTTGCCGGAAGCGTGGATTGAGAAACTGGGCTTGCAGAAAGAAGAACTTCTTCCCATGGGGCGTCTTGCAAAACTTGATTTTCTGAAAATCAGCGAACGTCTCAAAGGCAGACCGGATGGAAAATACATTGAAGTTACAGCCATTACCCCCACTCCGCTGGGCGAAGGCAAAAGCACCACTTCTGTTGGTCTGATGGAAGGTCTGGGCGCACGCGGCATGAACGTGGGCGGTGCCCTGCGTCAGCCTTCAGGCGGCCCCACCATGAACGTGAAAGGCACCGCAGCCGGCGGCGGCAACTCCCTGCTGATTCCCATGACCGAATTCTCCCTGGGTCTGACCGGCGACATCAATGACATCATGAATGCCCACAACCTGGCCATGGTGGCACTGACCGCGCGTATGCAGCATGAGAGAAACTACAATGACGAACAGCTTGCCCGTCTGACCAAAATGCGCCGTCTGGACATTGACCCCACCCGTGTGGAAATGGGCTGGATCATTGACTTCTGCGCCCAGGCTTTGCGGAACATTGTCATCGGTCTTGGCGGACGCACCGACGGTTTCACCATGCAGTCCAAATTCGGCATCGCGGTCGGTTCCGAATGTATGGCCATTCTGGCTGTTGCCAAAGATCTGGCTGATCTGAAGGAACGTCTGAACAATATCACCGTGGCTTTTGACAAGAGCGGCAAACCTGTCACCACCGGTGATCTGGAAGTCGGCAATGCAATGGCCGCTTTCATGAGAAACACCATCAACCCCACCCTGATGTGCACTGCGGAATATCAGCCCTGTCTGGTTCATGCAGGCCCCTTTGCCAATATCGCTGTGGGTCAGTCCTCCATCATTGCAGACCGCATCGGTCTCAAACTCTTTGACTATCATGTCACCGAGTCCGGTTTTGCCGCAGACATCGGATTTGAGAAATTCTGGAACGTGAAATGCCGCTTCAGCGGACTCAAACCCCATGTTTCGGTTCTGACCTCCACCATCCGCGCCCTCAAGATGCACGGCGGCGGACCCAAAGTGGTTGCCGGAAAAGATCTGCCCGAAGAATACAAGAAGGAAAACATTGCTCTGGTGGAAAAAGGCTGCGAGAACATGGTCCACATGATCAATGTCATCCGCAAAGCCGGTATCAACCCTGTGGTGTGCATCAACAAATTCTACACTGACACCGATGCAGAAGTCGCTGTTGTCCGCAAAGCTGCCGAAGCCGCAGGCGCAAGATGCGCTCTGTCCGAACACTGGCTCAAGGGCGGTGAAGGCGCTCTGGAATTTGCGGATGCGGTCATTGACGCATGCAACGAGAAAAATGACTTCAAATTCCTGTATCCGCTGGAAATGAAACTGCGCGAGCGCGTAGCCCTCATTGCCAAAGAAGTTTACGGTGCCGACGGTGTTGACTGGTTGCCGGATGCCAATGCCAAAGCCCAGATGCTGGAAAATGATCCCAAATACGCAG
>CAZDIU010000227.1:0-9212 GCA_964505535.1 uncultured Desulfobacterales bacterium
TTCCCCAATCCCTGTTCCCCAATCCCTGTTCCCCAATCCCTGTTCCCCAATCCCTAATCCCCATCCCCCAAATCCGTTTCCCTGCTTACCGCATTTCCCTCCTGATCCTGTGTCAGCAGGGTGATTTTCCGTTCGGTTTCATCCAACTGCTGGGAACAGAACCGGGAAAGCCGCATTCCATCCTCAAATCTGCTCATGGCTTTTTCCAGAGGCAGATCCCCGGCTTCCAGTTCATGGACAATTTCTTCCAGTTGTTTCAATGCTTTTTCAAAACTCTGTTTGACCGCCATTTTCTGCATCCTCCACACGGCAGCGTATTTTTCCTTTTGCCACAAGCAGTTCCAGTTCCTGCCCCTGCCGGACTGATGACGCATCCCTGACAATTTTTCTGTCCGGAATCCGCAGAGCAATGCTGTATCCTCTTTTCAGAACAGCCGAGGGGTTCAGGCTGTGCAGTCTGGCAGTGATTTCCCGGAGATGGCCGGATTTCTGATTCACTGTCATCCGGGCATACTGTAACATGTTTTTTTTCAGAATGCTGATTTTTTCCTTCAGATCGGGGATTTTTTTCAGAGGATTCCGCAGAGTGAGCATCTGTTTTCGCATGGCAAACTGTTCTCTGCGCAAAATCAGAAAACGGTTTGTCAGCCGGATCAGGCGCTGGGTGCAGTCATCCAGGCGCAGGCGGAAATCCTGAAGTTTTCTCTGGGGATGAATCAGACGTCTGTTGAAATCGGCAAGCATCCGGCGCTGATTTCGGATATATTCAAAAAAATTTTCTTGAAGTGCACGGCTCAGAGTCCTGCACTGACGGACAAGGTCGGATTTCAAAGGAACGGCCAGTTCCGCAGCCGCGGACGGTGTGGGAGCACGCAAATCCGCGACAAAATCCGCAATGGTGAAATCCGTTTCATGCCCCACACCGGAAATAAGGGGAATTTCAGAAGCAAAAATGGCTCTGGCCACAGCTTCGGAATTGAACGCGTGAAAATCCTCCAGAGAACCTCCGCCCCGTGCCAGAATGATCACATCCGTGTCTTTGCGCTCATTGAGCAGACGAAGACCCGCGCAGATTTCCTCCTCTGCTCCCTGTCCCTGCACCTTTGCCGGAACAATTTCAATGGGAATATCCGGGAATCTTCGGCCTGTGACAGTGAGAATGTCATGGATGACCGCACCGCTGGGGGATGTGATTACGCTGATTTTTTGGGGCAGAAAAGGGATGGCTTTTTTTCGGGAAGGATCAAACAGTCCCTCGGCCTCCAGCCGGGCTTTCAACTGCTCAAACGCAATCTGCAGTTCCCCCACACCTTTGGGTTCCAGATATTCCAGAATGATCTGATAGGTTCCTCTGGGTTCATACAGACTGATGCGTCCCAGCCCTGTGACACGCATCCCGTCTGCGGGAACAAATTTCATGCTCCGGTTCTGCCCCCGGAACATGACCGCGCTGATCTGGGCATGTTCATCTTTGAGGGTGAAATAGAAATGTCCTGAGGAAGGTACGCGAAAATTGGAGATTTCCCCGCCAATCCAGACAAAGGGAAAGTTTTCCTCCAGCAGAAATTTGATGTCTGCTGTGAGCTGTGAAACAGTGTATATGCGGGGGCTGTTTTCTCTCATCATTATTTCCGGTGCGGAAACTCAGGCGTTCTCAATGGGCAGAGATCTGATACGCATACGGTTTTGTTCCATAACAATCACACTTCCATCTTCAAGTGCATTTTCAATATTCGGCAAATTTGCCAGCAGCAGGGCAAGCTGCTGTTTGGGATGACGCTGAGACAAGCGACGAAACAAAATAACAGAGGGCTTGGATTCTTTCCATAATGCAAGCAAAGTTCCAAAATCGGTATCTGCTGATACAACAGTACGATCCCTGTTTTTGGCATATGTAAAAATCTCCGTATCAGAAGCATGCTGAAGCCCGATGTCACGAACATGAATCGCATCATATCCGGCCTCAGTCAGACCTGCTGCCACAAGAGGCGAGAGAGCATTATCTATAAGAAATTTCATCTCACGCGGCTTTCAGCAAAGGAAGTTCACGCTCCCTGACAGCTTCTGCCGCATACTTCAATGATTCTGAGATGTCAGCAGCCTCAAGATCAGGATATGCCTCCAGTATTTCATTCATCCGCATGCCATCTGCAATCATACCAACGATTGTTGCAACAGGAATCCGCAGTCCCCGTATGCAGGGAGTGCCGCCCATCTGATCATGCCTGACAGTGATTCTTGTAAATTTCATATCCAATAGTCCTGTAAAAATTTTCAGGGTTAATAATTCTTGTAAATTCATGTGTATTCAGACTTTGATGCCTTGGATTTGCGGATAAAAAGCCGATTGCCTTATAACCGCTTTGTATCTTTTTTTGAGACTTTTTTCGGCCTCTGACGCATTCAACTGACTGCGGCCCTCTTCAATCACAAAGAATTCAAAAATTTCAAATTTCTGAATTCTTCCCTCAGCAGCATCTGCAAGTCCTTGCTGAACGCTCGCAAATGCCTTTTCATTATCAAACAGCCATTTTTCAGATGGCGGAATATCAATATATATTTTCTCTTTTTCTTCCATTATCATTTCCCCATTCATCTTCAAACGGTTCTGTTACATTTTCTGCAGTTTCCAGATTTTCAACAAGAATCAGGTCTTCCCATGCAGGATGCTCCACAACTTCACCGTTTTCAATCTTTTTTTCCAGAGCCTCTTTTGTTGCGGTTCCGTATCGGGAAAGGAGTTTCATTTTTTCAAGCAGAATGTCTTTTTTCCTGTCCCTCAGAAAAGCCTGAATACCTGCTGCTATCACAGTGTCTCTGTTCATATTTGCAGTACAGGCAACTTTTTCAATTATTGCTGAAATTTGCATTTTTTTTCCTCTCAGGGTGGAAAATTTTCTTTTATAAGATTATTCTTATAAATGTTCAGGTTTTGCTGTGAAGACGGAAAAATTTCCCACAGAGAACACAGAGTTTTTCACAGAGAAAAAAACTCTGTGTTCTCTGTGGGAAACAAATCGGAAAACTGTCACTCAAAAACTGCGACTATACAAATATCTTTGTAAAGGGCTGTTCCGCAAGCTGTGCGGCTCTGCCCCGGATGCGTTTTTCCACAGGCTCCAGATCCGCAAGAATGGCGGTTTCCGGACATTCCCGCATACAGTTGAAGCAGCAGATGCAGTCTTTTCCGAATTCCGGCAGGGTAGACAGTGTGATGGTCTGCACGGGACAGATCTCTGCACAGATTCCGCACTGGGTGCAGCGTTTCTCATCCACTGTCTTTTTGGGCATATGTGTCTTGGCCCCTTCCAGAGTCACCTTTGCCATCTCGGTCTGAAGATTCTGGGGCTGATAGGCCAGATCATACAGGGCTATCCCGGAAAGGGAGGACTGATCCGCTTTTTTCAGAACTCTGCGAACCAGTTCACAAATAATCTGATCATCCTCTGCATTGGGATGTCCTTTTCCCAAAGGATCATCACTGCGCCACATCATGGAATGCACTGCCCCCACTTTTGCCGCTCCCAAAAGCACACAGCCTTTTTCTGTCAGGGCTTTGCCCAGATCATGGAGCGCAATGCCGCTGCTCACACAGCCCCATGTCGCAAAAGGCACTGCACAGATTCCCGCATGTTGGGGAAGCCGGGCAATGAATTTCATTATCGGAGGAACAGGTCTGCTGACATAAACCGGGGAACCCGCGAAAAGGAGGCTGATTTCTCCTGCTTTTATCCGGGAGATGATTTCTGATCCGTCTTCTTTTGCCAGATCCGCAGTGAAAACCCCGGCAGATTTGTCTTTGAGTTCTTTTTCGATAATCTGAGCCACATGGCGGGTGGTTCCGGCAGGTGAACAGTAAACAATGCCTGCTTTCTTTGCCATCAGAGACCTCCTTGTATTGAAGACAGGGACACTTTTTGTTCCCTAAGGGACTCGGAACTTCCCAATATACCGTTTTTGATTAAAGATTAACTTTATCCATAAAGGACAGCTTTTTTATAAACGGTATATCAGCATTTTCCATGTCCCTAAGATACACAAAAAACCGAGTTGCCCCATTTAATGCCAGATGCCCCGATACCGGTGACAGTTTTTTTGATGCTGATGGCAGGGTTTTGTTTCAGTTCCTCAGTATGTGGCTACCGCAGTCTCGAAAAGTTCTTTTGTAACTGCGGGTATGTTTCCGGCCCCGTAAAACTGTTCAAGAATCTGCTGCCACTGTCCGTTTTTGGCGATTTCTTTCATGCCTGCTTTCAGTTTCGGTTCAAAATAGGCAAAATCCGGATGCCGGTCATTCAGAAGCAGCACGCTGTTGATGCTGTGAAACGGCACTTCTCTGTTAATACCGTAATCCGCAGCCCGCTCTCTGAAAAGATCATGCAGCATCAGTTCAATGGAAAACTCCGAAGCAACACCAAGATCATCCCGTTTTCCATCCAATTTTTTGAACACCAAATCCAGGGCATATGCCGGGTCCAGATCCAGATTGTTCTCCCTTCCGACAACGTCCGTAGTTCCACCGGCGAGTACGCCAATCCGGTACTCTTTGAGATCAGAGAGTTTTTGGTAGCTGAATCCATTGGGAAAACGATCTTTCCGATAGAACAGCAGGAACCGGCTGACAAAAAACGGGTACTCCTGGATATGAGGCTGCACTTGGGCATCAAAGGTATTTTTGACACCGATATAAGCAAGAGACTGGTTCGAGGTGATCTGTGAGATAGCCCTTTTCACCGGAAAATATGTGACTGTGATGGAAACTTTCTGGGAGGCAAACGCGGCCCGAACCAATTCGACAAGAATCCCTTCTTTGGATAAACTGCTTTCCCCCATGACAGGAGGATAATGAAATGTAAGCACTTCCAGCTGCTTCTCGGCTGCCCAAAGGCTGCCATCCATTGTCAATCCCAATACAACCAGTACGAGAGCGAAAAATTCTTTCATCATGGCATATACTTCCTTTCCGACTGAAGTGAAAAAACTGTGACAGGTGTGAAAAAAGAATAATTGGCACAGGACACGCAAATTCTCTGCCATTCCGTTTTTCACATCAAATTTTATGCCCCATTGCCCGCATGATGATCTTAAGATCTTCCCATGTTTCCCGTTTTTTTTCTTTATGACGGGAAAGATAATCAGGATGAAAGGTGGGCATAAGCTGGATGCCCCGGTAATCGTGAAACCTTCCCCGGAGTTTGGAAATATGCAGGGGAGAGCGCAGCAGACTCTGAGCGGCTGTGCCGCCCAGCGCACAGATGAACCGGGGCCGGATGACAGCGATCTGGCGTTCCAGAAAAGGCAGGCACGCAGCAATCTCATCAGGTTCGGGGGTTCGGTTCCGGGGAGGGCGGCATTTGATCACATTGCAGAGATAAACCTCTTCCCGTGTCAGTTTCATGGCCTCAATCATGCGATTGAGCATCTGTCCCCCAGTTCCCACAAAGGGCTGCCCCTGCCGATCCTCGTCATATCCGGGACCATCCCCCACAAAAACCAGTCCGGCTTTGGGATTTCCGGTCCCGAAAACAATATGGGTGCGCGTGCGGCAGAGTTTGCATCTGCGGCACTCTCCCAAATCCGAACGGATGCTTTGCAGACTTTCGGGCGGGGCCGGTTTTTTTCCAAGATTTTCCAGTATGCTGAGAGTTTCAGGTGAGCAGTCAAAGCCCCTGCACCCGCTATGCGCCATAAAGCGCAGCGTGTTTTTCACTTCCGCTGTCAATGCGGCAAACACAGGCGCGGGAACAGGGGGAATGTCCGGACTGCTTTCTGTCATTGTCTTTTCCATGCCGTTGCTTACCGGTTCAGAAGTCGCTTTTGAAATCTTTAATTCCAGAACCCCAAGGGTTTTCAAGACCCTTGGGGTTTATCGGGTTAACGGAATTTTCTGATCCCAAACCCCAAGGGTTTTGAAAACCCTTGGGGTTTAACGGGATAACAGAATGAACAGTTGCTTATTTGGAAAGCCGCGCAAGCACGCGATCCAGAAGAATATGGGCCACCGCGTCCTTGTCCATCTGTTCCAGGCTTTCACGCGTGCCATCCCGGTAAAACAGGGTCATCCGGTTGGTATCGGTTCCAAATCCGGACCCGGGATCAGTGACAATGTTTCCCGCAATCATGTCCAGATTCTTCTTTTCCAGCTTTTCCTGGGCATTCTCCCGCAGGTTCTGCGTTTCTGCCGCAAATCCCACCAGGAACTGATGCGTTTTCCGCTGTCCGATGCTTTTGAGGATGTCCTCATTCTGATCCAGCACCAGCACAGTTTCTGCCGCTCCCTTCTTGATTTTGTGCTCAGCCGTGTCTCTGGGACGGTAATCAGATACCGCCGCACTTTTGATCACAATATCTGCATTTCCCAGATGGGCAAACACCGCCTCGGCCATTTCCCGCGCTGTGCGGATTCTCACAGTTTTCACATTCAGGGGATCAGGCAGAGCAGTGGGACCCGAAATGAGAACCACCTCCGCTCCCCTGTATTCAGCAGCGCGGGCAATGGCATATCCCATCTTCCCGGAAGAGGGATTGGTGATAAAACGCACCGGATCAATGGGTTCCTGTGTCGGACCTGCGGTCACAAGAATCCGTTTTCCGATGAGATCTTTGGGACTCAGGCAGGCCATAAGCCGATCCAGAATCTGCTCCGGTTCCGGAAGCCGGCCGGGGCCGGTGGTTCCGCAGGCCAGCTCCCCTGATCCCGGTTCCAGAACTGTGTGACCGTCTTTGCGCAGTCTGTCCAGATTCCGCTGCACCGGCGGACTCAGATACATGTTGCTGTTCATGGAAGGGCAGAGAATGACTGGACAGGTGACAGCCAGCAGAAAGGTGCTGAGCGCATCATCCGCAATGCCGTTGGCATATTTGCCCAGCAGATTGGCAGTGGCCGGCGCAATGACCACAGCATGAGCTTCCTGGGCCCATTCAATATGCCGGATGGACGCGTCTGTATTGCCGCTGCGATCAAACAGATCTGTGCAAACCGGTCTGCCGGACAGGGCTTCAAATGTGACAGGGCCGATGAATTCACAGGCATGGGAGGTCATCATCACTCTGACCCGTGCACCTTTTTTCGTCATAAGTCGCAGCAGTTCTGCGCTTTTGTATGCCGCAATGCCGCCGCACACACCCAGTACAACATTTTTTCCCTCAATTGCGTTTTTCATCATCTTATCAGCATGTCTGAAATTTCTCCGCCTGTAGGCACAACCCCCACTTCCAGGGATACATAAAAATCACCGTCCGTGATATTGATTACACACCAGCGGTTTTCTTTCTGAAAAAGGAGTATGCTCCGATTGGAGGTAAAGGAGGCAATGAGTTTCCACCCGTCTTTTGCCATGTTTTCCCGGAAAAAAGAGATGAGCGATCCTTTTTCCACTCTTCCTTTAAAGGAAAGAACCCCAGCGGCAAATCCGTTGGACTGGACAATATAGGAACCCTTTTTGTTTTCAGTGAGTTCACCGGGAATCAGCACATCGCTGAATCCATAATACAAAGAACCCGGCCCTCCGGGAACCGGCCCGGACGAACCCGCACCGCTGTCTGTGCCCCGCAGACTGGAACATCCGGCAATCAGCAGGAGAACAAGCAGCATGGCTGCGCAAAGAACAGAGGTATTTCTTTCCGTGTCCGTTTTTTTCATTTTCAGTTCCTTTCATTTGGGTTGATCAATTTGATATAACAAAGCGATTTGTCTCGCCGACACACACGCAATCTTTGTTTTCCGGATTTGGGGGGACCGCTCCGGTTTTGCCCGCCAGGCCTGCTGAAGTTTCGGTGCATTTCAAAAAAATCATAAAAGTTATTCCCTTCACCGTCATTCGGGCATTCATCCGAATGAGGGTAAAAGCAATTAACTTAATGATTTTTATAAAAAAATACGTAATACCAAATCTCCATTGCTTTAATACAATACCGCCGCTTTTTCAGTACGGGATGAATCCGCTGTTCCCCTCCCTCCGGGAGGGGTGTCAGTTCAGCGCATTGGGGAAAAAATTGCTGAACTGCATAAAGTCAATGGCGAATTGGTATAAAATTATTCTGTCCGGACAGCCGTGCCATATACATACAGTTCGGCAGTGCCCTGGGCAATGGACGAGGTGGAGAAACGGATACTGACAATGGCATTTGCTCCCATTTGCCGTGCCTGCTCTTTCATTCGGTCCACAGCCTCCTGCCGGGATTCCTCCAGAAGCTGTGTATATCCTTTGAGTTCTCCGCCAAATATATTCTTCAGTCCGGCCATCAGATCCTTTCCGATATGTTTTGCCCGGATGGTGCTGCCGGAAACCATGCCGAAATGTTCCACAATTTTTTTACCGGGAATTGTCTCCACGCTGGAGAGTATCATTGTGCCTCCTCATGACCTGTCATACCGATTCTCCATTGAAAAGATACTTATAAGCAGGCAAAAAGAAGTTTTCGTGTGTTCAAAAAACCGGATTTTTTTTGAAAAATCCGGTTGTTCTGAAAAATTTATGTTTCACAACAATGGCGAATTGGTATCAGCATCCCAAACTTTCAGTTCGGGACCCCGCTCCCTTAAGGAAACGGCATTGAACCAGGTATGCTTTTTCCCTGAAAATGCATCAGGCATTTGAGAAAAAAATGAATGCCCGAACAAAGGAATTTTTCCAATTATTTTTTTGGATCATTTAACGCATTGATAATGCTCTGTGAAACAGAGGAAAGCGGGACGATTTCATCCACAGCCCCGATTTTGATGGCTTCTTTGGGCATTCCGAAAACAATGCAGGTTTTTTCGTCCTGGGCCATGGTATAGGCTCCGCTCTGCCGCATTTCCAGAAGCCCTTTGGCCCCGTCTGCCCCCATGCCTGTGAGCAGAACACCGACCGCATTTTTTCCCGCGTGTTTTGCCACGGATCGGAAAAGCACATCCACACTGGGCCGCTGATAATATACAGGCACCCCGTCTTTGATGCGCACCAGATAATTGGCTCCGCTCCGCTGCAGGAGCATATGGCGGTTTCCGGGCGCTATCAGGGCCAGACCCGGCACCACATGATCATTGTCCACTGCCTCTCGCACCTCCATCCCGCATATTTCATTGAGACGCTTGGCAAAAGCTGTGGTAAAATTTTCCGGCATATGCTGAACAATGACAATGCCCGGTGTGGTTGGGGGCATGGTTTTCAGAATTTCTTCAATGGCCTTGGTTCCGCCTGTGGACGCTCCAATGGCGATGACCTTGT
>CAZDIU010000228.1:0-9202 GCA_964505535.1 uncultured Desulfobacterales bacterium
CTGTACATAATATACATTATAATATTGTTCAAGTTATTTTGTTACAAACCCTTAATACACGAAAACTTCTTTTTGCCTGCCTGTAAGTATCTTTATCAATGGGGAATCGGTATGAGATTCCCACACCGCCTTTCAAAACCCTGAGAGCGTGTTTGAAAAGTCTGTTCCCACTTTTTGCAAAAGGCAGAGCTGTCAAGTTCTTTTATTCCCCTCCTGAGAGGGGATAAAGGGGTGTGTTTCAGAGCGGGATTTTTGCACACCCCCGCCCCTCTCAAGAGGGGATTTAACCCGAAAAGGTTGGATAACTTGACAGCCCTGCTATAAAAAAAGGGGAAAATGATGACTGTGGGATTTTTCAAACACCCTCTAAGATTTTTCCCCATGCCATATTTCATGTTTTTCCTTATTGCACCCTGCTCATATTTAACATATCATGCGTAAGCAAATGAATGTTTTCCTGCAAAAAATGGATTTCAGACCTGCTGCGCTGGGAGAAGGCCGACAATTTTTGCGCCCTTTGTGCGTTCTTTGTGTTCTTTTCGGTTCAAGTCAATGATTTTTTGCAGTGCTTCAAACCGGTTGATTTTTTTATAACGATCCGGATCTATAAGTTTTCGTGCATTCAAAAAACCGGATTTTTTGGGAAAATCCGGTTTTTCTGAAAATTTTATGCCCGGAAATTTATGTTCACCTGCTTATCCTGCAACATTTCCATAAAACTGTCTTTGCAGGAAATGACAGAAAAGAAGGAATTGAGAAATTGCCCATGTCAGATTCCCATAATCCCCATGATATGAAATTTCAACTGAAAATCACAGTCATAACACTTTTTGTGCTCATTATGGCCATGACGCTGAGTTCCGCGCTCAGTCTTGTGTCTTTTGAGAAGATATACACATCCTCTCTTATCTCTGTGTATGAGGCAGCAGGAAAAAATCTCAAGCGCAAAATAGAGCAGTCTCTCCGGTTCGGAAAACCCCTGGACAAATTTCAGGGGATGGAGGCGCTGCTTGCAGAACTGATTCAAAAAAAAAGAGAAATATCCTATGCTGCTGTGGGAACACCCAAAGGGGATATTTTGTATCATACGATCCCGGATCAGATTGGGAAAGAGTTTCCCTTTCCGGTACCGGAATTTGCCCGGGGACAGACTGCGATTACTAAACTTGACAGGGGAATGTATCTGACCTTTCTGCCGCTTCTTAACCGCTCGGATGAACCGGCAGGCATTGTCCTGATGTCATTTTCACGGGAAGTCATCTACAAAAGACTCAGCCGGATGGCAGTTGAGAATGTAAAAGCAGTGGCATACGTCACAGCGGGTTCCTCCTTTCTGCTTGTCGGGCTGCTCGCTTTTTTTATGCGCGGCAGTCTTCAGAAACATATCCGCTTCAGAATTTTTGTCATTGCAATGGGGATGATTGTTGCCGGTCAGCTTGTGTATTCCTTTGTCAATCTCAGAACCTTTCAGAAAAGCCATCTGGAAACGGTTGAGACAACCTGCATGAATTTGGCAGAATTCCTGAAAGATGATATGGAATATGTGCTGAATTTCAATATTCCCCTGTCGCGTCTGGTAAAACTGGAAAAAACCCTGAAAGAAATTTCAGATGTGACTCCGGAACTGGCTTTTATCGAAATCGCGGATGCGGACAGAAATGTCCTGTACTGGGCGGATCGCCAGTCCATGAGACGGATGGAACCGGGAGAACGGAAAAGCGAAGCCTCCGCGGATATCCTTGTTCCTGTTTTTTATCAGAAAGAAAACCGTCAGGTCGGCACGATTGGAATGAAAATATCTCCGGAAGTGATGAAAGGGAAATCACGGGAAATTCTGCTGGATATGATAACCGTGATTCTGACCTCTCTGCTGATCGCATTTGAGGCTTTGACTTTTTCTCTGAAGCGCAGCACGGCTGAATTGCAGCATGGGAAACATATCATTCCCTATTCCCACATCCGTCCGATCATTTTCCTGTTTATCATGGCAGACGGCTTCTGCACCTCTTTTTTTCCCCTGTATGCGGACATGCTGTATCAGCCCCTGTGGGGGCTTTCCAGAGAAGTGATGACAGGTCTGCCGATTTCTGTTTACATGCTCTCTGTTGTGTTCAGTATGCCCCTGGCCGGAAACTGGTCAGACCGGGCAGGATGGTACAAGCCCCTGATAATCGGAATTTTTGTCAATTCCGCCGGTCTGACTCTGACCGCAATGGCACAGAATATGCTTCAGTTGCTTCTGTTCCGCTGTCTTACAGCAGTGGGATTCGGCATTGTTTTTATCGCGGGCCAGAGATTTGTGGCAGAATATACAGATTCCCAAAAGCGATCAGCCGGGATGGCCTCTTTTCTGGCTGCATTTTTTGCCGGAAGCATCTGCGGCACTGTGATGGGCGGAATGCTGGCAGACCGCATCGGTTACAGGAATGTATTTTTTTTCAGCGGAATGATTTCCCTGACAGCGCTGCTCTGCTGCCTCTATATTTTCAAAAATGAATCCCGCGAAAGCGAAAGAAAAGCCAAAGGGACATTCCCCTTCAGGGAACTGTTCAAGGCGCTCAAAGACCCGGAATTTTTTTCCATTGTGTTTCTGCAGGCAATTCCGGCAAAAATCATCCTCATCGGATGTCTGTTTTATCTGGTTCCGCTGTATCTGAAAAATCTTGATATTCTGCAGTCCGACATCGGACGTGTTCTGATGAGTTATGATGTGGCAATTGTTTTTCTGGGCTATTTTTTTTCAAAATACCTTGATAAGGAAAGGCACAGAAGATATTATATTTTTGCAGGCGGAATGATTACCGGTGTTTCCATGATATGTTTTTATACAGGTTATTCGGATTCCGGCTTTCTTGCAACCCTGCTTCTGGTCATTGCCATAGGGATTTCCCATACTTTTTCCGTATCCTCCCAGATGGCTGTCATTACAGAGACGAAGGTTATCAAAGATATAGGGACAGGGACGGGTATGGGGATTTTCCGTTTTTGGGAACGGCTGGGCAATGTTGCCGGCCCTTTGGTTGTCGGTTTTCTGATTGTAAAACTGGGATATTCCGAAACCTTTGCTGTGCTGGGAATCATGTCCGTCATATGCAGTCTGTTATATCTTATGACACTTTTTTGGCAGAACTGTCGAAAACCGGCAGGAATATCCGGGGAACTGGCATATGACAACTTCCCGCAGGTGCCGAAAACTGAGAAGATTTTGAAACGGAAAAATCAGACAGGAAAGCGCAAGCGGAGCCGCCGGAACACCCGGCATGTTTCGGAGTCCGCATACGGAAAGTTTAAAAAATGCGGAAATGAGGCTGCTCTTCTGCATACGGAAAACAGACGGAAAAATGACTGATTTTATGCAGCCATTCCCAAAAAAATCAGAATATCGTCCTCCTTCACCGTCATTCCGGCCAAAGCCGGAATCCAGTATTTTGAAATGCTTTTGGATACGGACTTTTTCCGGTATGGCAACTGTGCGCTGGATCAATTGTTGAGAAAGGAAAAACATAATGAATTATTACCGTTTTCTGGATGATCAGATTAACGAGGTTCTCGGAACAGATTTGGAATTCAACAATCTGCTGGGTGCTGAACCTTACAAATTGGCCCCGGATGCGCTTCAGGAATTTTTTGATCGGTATGCGCTGATCAAAGAGTTTCAGGAAATCACGCTGTCATTGTTCAATGCAAGTTTGAACGGCGAAGCTGACCCGGAGATTGCCTCGCTGGTACTTAATGAACTTCCCGAACATCAGGGCTGGAATTATCACAAGGAACTGAACCTGAAACATACACCGGTTTTTTTCAGAACCGATGAAGTCATACCAGGTAAAATCTGCGAAATGCAATGTCCTGCATCCGCTTGGGGAATATATGAGCAGTTGTACCATTTTTACAAACACTTCGGTTTTGAAATCAGCAGTTTTCCCAAAAGTCTGTCTGAAAATTTTTCAGATGCTTTGACTCAGTATATGGAAACTCCCCCTCTGATTCACCATCTGACGGATAACTCATCTATTCCCCATGATATGCGGTTTTTTATCCAGCAGACACGGAAACACGGGTTAAAATATTACAGCTATGACAAAGGGATAACCCCTTATAACTGCAATTTCATCCGGTCTCATGCCTTTGCAGGGCTTCTGGCAGATAACTATGCATTGGATCGTCTGGAAGGTTATAAAACCGGAAAGTTGAATTATGATCTTCCCCCATCTATTTTGTTTGATGAAAAAGTTATCTATTCTTTCCCCTTTTGGCATAAAACCTCTCAGTATTATTCTGATAACATACGGGACATATTTCCCTATGCGCAGATTATCACACCGGAAGGGTTTACACTGGAAGACGGAACAGAAGTCAGTATTGAAGATTTTTGCAGACGTTCGCAAAAGCAGAGAAATTATTATATCAAATATGCAGGAAGCGATTTGTCTTTCAACTGGGGGAGCAAAGGCGTCTATTTCGCGGGAAGTTTTTCCGGGATTAAATGCAAAGAACTGCTTGATGGTATTATGAAAAAATATAACAAAAAACAATACTGGGTTATTCAAAGAGGATACCGGATAAAGGAAAATACTTGCTATATCAGCAGGGATAATGATATAAAAAAGCCAGACGTATATTCCAAATTCAGCGGATTTTACGGCCCGAACGGATTGATGGGCATTCTGGTTATGCAGTTGGCCTTTCACAAGGTTCATGGAACAGAACAGACGATTGTCAGCATTTGCAAATAAGATTTTTAACCCTGGATAATGGAGATAAATTATTATGATGAGTCCTGAGCGCAAAGCAGGTATGATGTGTCTCACCATTCTGATGATGTTTTTCGTGATTTTTCTGCCGATCTCAGCAGACGCAAAAGATCAGAAAATCTATCGGATAGGTTATTTTGAGGCAGGGCCTTACTGGATATTTTCGTATGAAATGGATGCCATTAAAAAAGCCATTGCGGAAATGGGCTGGCAAGACAAAATCGAATTTCTCTCTGATGCCCATATCAGTCCCGGATGGGAGGAAGACAAAAAATCGCTGTGGCCTGTGAAAGCTAAGGAACTGATGGCCCGGAAAGACATTGATCTCATGATTACGGCCGGAACAGATGCCACAGCAACAATTTTAAAAGAAAATAATGGGAAAACTCCGATAGTTGCCATTTCTGTCAGTGATCCCATAAAATCCAAATTTGTTCTGAATGAAAAAGATTCGGGAGTGGATAATTTCACTGTTCGCATTGTGCCAAACCAGTTCAGACGCATGTTTGAAATTTTTCATGATGTGGTGGGATTCAAAAAACTCGGGCTGATTTATTCAGATTCAGAGAACAGCAGGCAATACACCAATATGGAGGAAGCCCGACAGGTTGCCAAAGATCGCAATTTTGAGGTGATTGAATATAACAATGTCAGTGCCGCTGAAAAACAGGAAGAATGCCTGAGCGGACTCCGATATCTTACCGATCAGAAAGTGGATGCTTTTTTTATTCCGTCTATGGTATGTTTTGATTGGAAAAACAGTGATGTAAAAGTACTTCTTGATTTTCTGACCGAGAAAAAAATCCCCAGTTTTGCCAGAAACGGAACAAGGGATGTCAAGGCAGGTGCGCTGATGGGATTTTCCACAGTTGATTTCTCCAGCAGAGGAAAGTTTGTTGCAGATAAAATCGTAAAAATTCTCCAGGGCGAAAAACCCCGCTCCCTGCCCATGGTGGACAATGCCATGCCCAAAATATCCTTCAATCTGCATGTGGCTGAAAAAATCGGATTCAATCCGCCCTTTGACATTCTGGCAGCCTCAGATGAACTGTTTCAGGAAATCACCCTGCCTGAAGATCGTCTGGTCAAGTAACAGGAAGCAGACAAACGAAAGTTTTTGTGTATTTTTAAAAACCGGGTTTTTTCCAAAAAACCCGGTTTTTGCAAAACTCAGGTCGGAAAGATGTCCGAAGTTTTGGAAAATTCGGACATCTTGTCGCCAAAATCTCCGGTGAGATACTTATGATAAAAAAACTCAGACTCGGCACCCGCCTGAACATCTCTTTCGGACTTGTCCTGTTCATTCCCATGATTATTGCCACAGTCTTCTCCATTGTGTATTACAGCCACAAAATTGAACAGGAGGCTGTCAACACAATAGACTCAGACCTGAAAATTGCCGAACTGATTTATCAGAATGCGCTTGATGAAATGAAAAACCTTGCCGATGCCTATTCCCAGAAGAAAGAAGTGACATTTCTGCTGGGATACAATGTGGGAGAAAAACTTGGCGGGGAACTGAACCAGTCTGCCCAAAGTGATCATATTGACATGATTACCATAACAGACACCTCCAATACTGTTCTGGTGCGTTCCCATGCACCGCTGAAGATCAATGAGCCTTATCTGCAAAAAAACTATACGGCTGAAGCTCTTTCCGGCAAATCCTCCAGTTTCACAGAAATTCTTGATATAAAGGACTTGCAGGAGGAAGGTCTTGCGGGCCTTGCAAACGATCTGAAATTTTTTTCAAAAAATGCTGCTGTGTTTGCGCTGACCGGCACAGCACCGGTATATGACCGACAGAAAACCGGCATCATCGGCGCAATCATTGTCCGCCGGATACTCAACAACAAAAATGATCCTGTGCAGCATATCAGCAATTATCTCAATGTCAGTGCTGCCCTGACCGCGCACGAACAGTTCATCCAGACTTCCGGTGCGGAAGGGCAGAAAACATTCATTTCTCCTCCGGTGGACATTGCCCGAATGCTGGAGCAGAATACAGTGTTCCATGTCAAGGACATGCGCGCGGGCGGAAGCATTTCCGCAGGTCTGCCTGTGAGAGATTACAGCGGCAGACCGGTCGGGCTTCTGATGGTGCAAAGCGGTGTGGAATCCTATCTGGAGACCCGCAATACGGCTGTGGTCACGCTGCTGAGTATCTTTGTTGTGGGACTGATTCTTGCCTTCAGCATCAAAACCATCATCAGCCGGGATATTGTGATTCCGGTGCAGAAGCTCAGGGAAGAGGCCGAAAAAATCAGGGCAGGAGAATACGGGCATACACTTGAGGTTCGTTCCGGGGATGAAATCGGGGAACTGACCGAATCCTTCAACACCATGTCCCAGGAACTGCGGGAATATGACCGGCAGATCAGAGAACACAATCTGCAGCTTGAGGAACGGGTGAAAGAGCGCACGGCTGAACTGCAGATTGCCAATCAGCAGCTTATCAGCGCAAATACGGCTTTGGAAGATACGCTGGAAAGGCTCAATCCGGGTGTGTCAAAGCTGATTGGCAACAACCGGCAGCAACTGGGGCTGGTGTATGCAACCGAACTGGTGGCCGATGTGTGCACGTACACCAAACTCAACATGATTCTGGGTGAAACCCTCATGGGCGAGTTTATGCGGAAATTTTTCAGGGAAAGCCATAAACTCCTGGCCCAGTATCGCGGCATGTTTGACAAAACAGTCGGGGATCAGATTGTTGCCATTTTCGGAATGCCCAAAGACGATTCTCCGGCAAGTCCGATTCATCCCTTTGATGCAGTTGCCTGCGCGCTGAAACTCATCAGGGCCGCAGAAACCATCAACACGGTGATGCAGGCGGCCATTCAGGACAATTACACAGCAATCATCAACCGTCACAAATCCCTGTCTGACGAAGACCGCAAAAGCATCCGGATTGAGGATTTGAAATTTCAGTGCCGCATCGGCATCAACACCTCTGATCCGGACAGCAGCAGAGAAATCGATCGGATGCGGATGGTGATGATGGGAGCAGAAACCTATGTGGATTACACCGCGCAGGGCGGCGCAGTGATTTATGCGTTTCGTCTGGAAAGCAGCGGAACTCCGGGACATATCCATATCGGAGAAAACACCAAACAGATGATCTCCCATGTGTATCAGCTTGAAGAACTGCCCCAGATTACCCTGAAAGGGCTGGGGGTTCAGACCGGGTACCGCGTCATCGGGTCTCAGTCTGTGTTTGAAAACATTTATCCCAAAACAAAGTTTTACAAAACATACCGCAGCAGCATTCCGCCAATGCTTTCTTTTCTGATGAACAGCATCATTGTGGGAAAAGTTCAGATCAAAGAGGTTATCAAGATCAACGAATATCTGGAAGTGGACATTCCCTATCTGGAACATCTGGCAGGGGTGTACAATCTCTGCCTGGCACGGGCGCTGTTTGCCTGTGCTGTCGCTGAATATCTCCAGCTGGAGGAGGAAAAACGTCATGCCATTGTTTTTGCATCTTTATGGCACAACGTATGCGCCCTGATTCCGGATTCCAAGTCCTTTTATCTCTCTGATGTGAAAACCCAGATTCCTGAAAACATAAATGCGGATCTTACGGAAAAAATTCTGACAGACATACATCATCGGACTGCCGAAACAGCCGAGGCCGGAATTATCCTGGCAGCAAATCTGTTTGATCATAAAGTTTTTGACAGAACCTGCCTGCAGACCCGAAGCAGTGACATCATATCGGCAAAAGAGACACTTGCTTTGATGAAACTGGAAGACAAATGGGATCCCGCCATACTGTCCGCGTTTGAAGCCCTGATGATTGCCGCAGAAGAGGCTGCCGATTCACCGGAAATCCATGTTGCTGATACAGCGGACATTCCGGTTCTGCCCGGCGATCCGGAACAGCTTGCAAACATGATTGCCGAATCATTTTCCCCTGAACAGCGCAAGGAACTTGTTTCAAAACTTGCACAGACAGTTCTGTAGTCTTTAAGAGAATTGTTTTGGAGTCAGGAGTTCCGCAGTTGCTTTGGAAAAATCCTCCTTAATGGTCTGTCAAAAAAGTTCTTTCACATTTAAAGAGTTGAAAATTTCTGACAGACCGGTTTCAGTGTTCAGGTTTCAGAGTCTGTTCCCTGACACCTGAAAACAAATGCAAAGAATTTATTTGACAGCCCACTTAAACCCTCAGGGTTTTTCAGTCAACTGCGTAACTCCCAGGACTATCAAATTCTGAACTGTTTGATTTTTTTAACTGATGTTACGCAGTCCCCTCATACCGGCGCAGGCTCGTATTTATAACATCATGAAATAATTGGGTTCTGGCTTTTGCCGAAATGACCGTCAAAAAAATAACTGTTTGATTTTTAAAAGGATTGCGTAAAATCAGTTTTTAAAATATTCAGGAGTTGCGGGTGTGTCCCACTTTTTACACATTAAATTTTAGCCGGATGGAAGTTTATCAA
>CAZDIU010000229.1:0-9126 GCA_964505535.1 uncultured Desulfobacterales bacterium
GGATTTTTCAAAAAAATCCGGTTTTTTGAACACACGGAAACTTCTTTTTGCCTGCCTGCGGGTATGTTTTCAATGGGGAATCGGTATCAGTCGGAACTGACCTGAAAGTGAAACTCAAGCCATTGGAAACAGATATTTTTTCAGAGACGAACCCATCACCGGCCGAGTTGACCTCCCACCATTTTTTCCAGTTCCATGGAAAACATTTTTCCCGGAGACTGGGCCACAACTCCCTTGAGTTCCAGTTGGAGAAGAATGGCTGACACAGGCCCCGGGTCCAGGGAAAGTCTGCGCACCAGTTCGTCAATATGGACAGGATAGGGACCCAAAGCCTTAAACACTGTTTCCTCTTCAGCAGTAAGGGGAGGCAGTTTTTCCAGCATATCCTCCTGACGAATATGATCCCGGCTGAGATGAAAACGGAGGACATGAGACAGTTCTTCCGCAATATCACGGGCGTTTTCCACCAGTTTGGCTCCCTGCCGGATCAGACCGTGGGGACCTGCACTTTGGAAGGAATTGATATTGCCGGGAACCGCAAACACCTCCCGATCCTGTTCCGCTGCCAGACGGGCTGTGATCAGGGAACCGCTTTTCCGGGATGCCTCCACCACCACAGTGCCCAGGGAAATGCCGCTGATAATCCGGTTGCGCACCGGAAAATGGTGGGGATCAGGCCCGGCAAACAGAGGGAATTCTGTAATCACTGCACCGGAGTCGCTTATGCGGTGAAACAGATCCATATTCTCAGCCGGATAGATCCGCTCAAATCCGCTGCCCAGGACAGCAATGGTTCTGCCTCCGGCATCCAGTGTTCCTGCATGGGCGGCAGTGTCAATGCCTCTGGCCATGCCGCTGACAACCGTGATATTCATTCCAGTCAGATCTCTGCACAGTTGCCGGGTGACCAAAATTCCGTACCGGGTCGGGTTGCGGGTCCCCACCACAGCAATGCTGGCAGTGCAGTTTCCCAGATGACCGGAGACATAGAGAAAAGGAGGCGGATCAGGAATCTGAAGCAAAAGACCCGGATAATCCGGGTCTTTCATGGTGACAATCCGGTATTCCCGGCGGAGGATGTTTTCTATCTCCCGGCGGACAGCATCGGTGGGACGGTGGGCTTTGACGGCAGCCGCCTGCCGATCCGAAATCCCCTCTGTCCTGGTCAGTTCATCCGGGTGAGCGTTCAGAACCGCATCCGGTGTCTGAAAACGGCTGATCAGGCGTTTGAACAGATGATTGCCGATACCCGGTACGCTTCGCAGGACAAACCACGGCAGCAACCGTTCTTCGGATTCCCTTGGGAATTCTTTCCGCACGGGTTCCGCCACTGCAGCGTCTCCTATTTTTTCCTTCCGAATTTCTGCCAGGCAAGAAGAATGGGACTGGCAACGTAAATGGAGGAATAGGTTCCGATACCGATGCCCACCAGCAGGGCAAACGCGAAATCATGGATGATGCCGCCGCCCAGAACAAAAAGGGCGGTGACCACAATCAGGGTGGTTCCGGATGTCAGAATGGTGCGGCTCAGGGTTTCATTGATGCTCCGGTTGATGACGATGTCGAGAGGATCTTTGGTGAATTTTCTCAGGTTTTCCCGTATCCGGTCAAACACAATGATGGTGTCATTGAGGGAATACCCTATGATGGTCAGCAGCGCTGCTATGATGGTCAGGGAAAACTCCTTGTCAAAAAAGGAGAACAGGCCCACAGTGATGGTCACATCATGCAGCAGGGATACAACTGCTCCCATCGCGTATTTAAGTTCCAGAAACCAGAACAGCACCAGGGTGACAATCAGGGCAGTCAGGATCAGAAAGGGGATGCTGATATTGATCAGAGAAAATATCCAGACCGTTCCGATGAGCGCGGCTGCAACCACCCCGCTGATCATCCATTTGAGTTCAAAGCGTCCCGAAATATAAATGGTGATCATAAGCAGTGTGTAGAACATGGCGAACAGAGCCTTTTCCCGCAGATCCTTTCCCACCTGGGGGCCGACCATCTCGATTCTCCGTATGTCCACATCACGTTGAGCGTATCTGTCAATCATGGAACGGTACTGGGCAGTGTCAGTTTCTCCCAGAACAGAGGTCAGGGATTTTCCGAATTCATCTCCCCCAATGTCTTTTTCCGCTTTCAGTCCTGTGACTTTCTCCACAATGTTTTCCGGGATCCCGCCTTCTCTCATTTCCTTGAGAATCTCATCATTTATTTTGAAAAAGGGTTTGATTCCCGTGGATTTGCGCAGAGCATCTCTGAGTTTTTCGGCAAAGCCTTCGCCCGTGTTTTCAGAGATGTCTGTGCGTGCCAGATATTCATGATCTTCCATATCCCCAAAGGACTGAACCGATGCATTGTTAACACCCATTTCAGAAAGTCCCTTTTTGATGCCATCAATGCCCACTGCATCCGCAAATCGAATCTGAATTATGGTTCCTCCCGCAAAATCAATGCCATAACGGGGGCCGCCGTGGATGATGAGCAGCACAATGCTGAAAAAGATCAGCACACCTGAGACAGCATACGCGATTTTGCGTTTGCCGATAAAATTGATATTGATATCCGGTCTGACAAATTCCATGTATTCAGTTCCTTTCCCCTATACTCAGTTTCTTCACGCGCATGTTGAGCAGTAAATGATCAAAGACAATCCGGCTTACAACCAGGGCTGTGAACACACTGGAAATCACCCCCAGACTCAGGGTGACAGCAAATCCCTTGACCGGGCCTGTGCCGAACTGAAACAGAACCAGGGCGGCAATCAGGGTGGTGACATTTGCATCCATAATGGTAAGCGCAGCACGCTCATATCCCGCACTCACTGCCGAGTGCATGGTCTTGCCCACTTTCATTTCTTCTCTGATGCGCTCAAAAACAAGCACATTGGCATCCACGGCCATACCAATGGTGAGAATGATGCCTGCTATGCCAGGCAGTGTAAGCGTGGCCTGAAACGCGGCCAGTCCCGCGGCTATAAACAGAATATTGAGAATAAGCGCCATATCGGCAATGATGCCTGCGGTGCTGTAATACAGGATCATGAAAATGACCACCACCACTCCGCCCACGATCATGGAGAAAAGCCCCTTGCGGATGGAGTCAGCCCCCAGGGACGGGCCTACTGTCCGCTCTTCCAGAATTTTTACCGGTGCAGGCAGAGAACCGGCCCGCAGCACGATGGCCAGATCGCTGGCTTCCTCCATGGTGAAACTTCCGGTGATCCGTGCTTCCCCGCCGGATATTTTCTCCTGGATCACAGGAGCGGAATAGATTTTCTTATCCAGAACAATGGCCAGCCGTTTTTTGACATTTTCCTCAGTAATTTTTTCAAAAAGCCGGGCCCCTTTTTTGTCAAAGGTGATGGACACATGGGGCTCATTGTACTGGGAATCAATTGATACCCGTGCATCTGTGAGATAGGCTCCGGTCAGCACCGTGCGCTTCTGCACCAGAAAAGGCGTTTTGATCTCCCGCCGGGTACGGGGATCTGTCTGTATCTGATACAGAAGTTCATCACCGGGCGGAATTCCATCCTGCGCAGCACGGGTGGGATCCGCATTTTCATCCAGCAGTTTGAACTCCAGCAGAGCAGTGCGTCCGATGAGTTCCTTGGCTCTCTGCGTATCCCTGATGCCCGGAAGTTGAACAAGGATGCGGTTTTCCCCCTGAGTCCGGATATCCGGTTCGCTCACGCCGAACTGGTCAATCCGGTTGCGTATGGTTTCAAGGGCCTGGGCTGAGGCCATTTTTTTGATATGTTCAACCTCCTCATCCGGAAGATCCATGAGGATGCTCAGCACACCGTCCGCCTCGGAACGGGACACGATGCGCAGATTCTGAAACTCTTTGTCCAGAATTTTGTCAAAATCCCCGGATTTCTCCCCAGGCAGTTTCACCGATATCTGATTCGCGGGCAGACGATCCAGCACGGTATAACTGATATGGTTTGTTTTCAGCAAATCCCGCATTTCCTGGGTGATGCGCTCTGCCGTGCTTTCCACGGCCTTGTCTGTATCCACCTCCAGCACCAGATGCATTCCGCCCTGCAGATCAAGTCCCAGGTTGATTTTTTTGTGCGGCCAGATACCCGGAGAGAAGGTGGGAAGAATATAGATGACTGCCGCTATTATCAGCACAGCAACTATCCCCACTCTCAATGAAAAATTCTTCAATGCCATATCCCTTTCTTCAACAAAAAACAGGGCCGGGCAGCCTGCAAACCGGATGAGAAAGGTTTTCAAAATCTGTCATATCCGGAACACCGCATCAGCGCCCTGCCCGTGTGTTTTCACTCTTTGGTTTTCAGTTTGTCCCTGGGCTGCTCCTGGGCCGGTTTCTGATTCATCAGACTTGCAACATATCCGCGGCCCACTTTAATCCGGACTTTGTCCGCGATTTCCAGGGAAATGGTTTCCTCATCCAGGGCAACAATCTGCCCGTGAATGCCGCCGCTGGTCATAATGCGATCCCCTTTTTTCAGGTTGTTCACCATTTCCCGGTGCTCTTTGGCCTTTTTCTGCTGGGGACGGATGAGCAGAAAATAAAAAATCACAAACATCAGAATCAGCGGGACAAGAGAAGCAAAGCCGCCGGCTGCTCCTCCCGGGGCAGAGCCTCCGGGTGCGCCCATTGCATAAGCAATATCTACCAAAATAAAACCTCCTTGCCTGTGTAACCTGTAAATTTTCAGAAATCAGAATATGCATGACAGCAGAAGGGCCGCACACATATACTGCCCCCCTCCGGCAAGGCTGTGAAATCCTTTTCCGGAAATCTGTGCTGTCATCTTTTTCTGCCCGTATTCCATGCCTGCGGCATAAAACTTGTTTATATACTGTATATGCGGCCGTTCGTCAAATATTTTCTTTTTCCGCATGGTTTGTGCGTTATTCACTGCCGGATTTCTGCGATCCGGGGATCCAAAGGGTTTCCCCGTCAAAACGGATCTGACGGATATTGTCGTCATCAATCCGGCTGAACATATCCAAAGCCTGTCCCATATTGAATACAGCAATTTTGCTCATGGGCTGAATGATATTGAGTTCCGGGTCCAGTTTCCGTTCCCGGAGATTGTAGAGATAGACCATTTTTTCGGAAAACTTGAGAATCCGGCCCACACCTGAGCTGCGTCCGGGTGACAGCGGCTCATCCGCTGTGGAGGACAGGGTGATCCCCCGGGTCTGAAAATATTCTTTCAGAAACAGGAAATGGATATTCCATATATTGTCTCCGGGGCGGACCACGTAGATGCCGTACATCTCCGGCGTTTCCTCCGGAACCAGTCTGCGCATCAGGGAATCCTCCAGATCATCTCTGCGGATGCGCAGGGAAAGGATCTGCTGCCGAAGATATTCTTTGGCAGACTCTTCCTCCATCCCCTGAAGTTTTTCATATTCCTCCCTCTTTTGCACAGTCTTTTCCCATGCATCATAACCGGAGATCAGATTCCGGAGGCCGGCACGCTCCTTTACCATTTCCCGGAAGGCAGGGTCAGGGTGCCTGCCTTGGGAGAATTTCAGCAGGGTGTCCAATTCCCGGAAACGGGCCCGGGATTTCTCCAAAGCCCCATAAAGCTGTTTTCGCTCCTGATCTGTCAGGTCCGGAGAAAGGGTCAGTCCCAGCAGTCTGCCCAGTTCCCTTTCCATGGCTGTTTTTCTGCGGATCAGTTCCTCCATTTCCCCCCGGATTTCCTGCCGGACATCTTGGGATTCAAGAATTTTTTGATAATTTTCAATATCCTTTACTGTCTGCATATATGTCTGCCAGTCACTGAGCAGCCGGTCGAGTTCCTCATATTCACGGCAATTTTTCTCACGGGCATTTTCTGTTTCACTGTCCGATGACTGGCTCAGGCTCATTTCCAGTTCCCGGAAGCGGTTTTCAGCCTCTTTCAGTCTGCCATACAGTTTTTCCAGCCGATCCGCTTTTGTCCGTTCAGCAAGATACGGGCCTATATCCTCTTCCGAGATACCGCCTTTCTCCAAACGGATTTTGTTCAGGATTTCTTTCATGGGAACAGTATGCTCACCGATACGCAGGGTTTCATCTGTCCTTGCGATCATATCCACGCCTTTGTCCAGTCCGTATTCGGCTTTTCTCCGGTCCATGATCTCCTGAAATTCCTCATTGTCTTCGCTGTATTCGAGAACAGCCTGTTCCTGTTCATCCGCAGCGGGATGGATCTCAGGGGGGGGATGCGGCTGCGCAGGAGAGGTCGGCAGGGAAGGGGGAACCGGCTGAACGGAAGATGAATTCAACGGGCTGAACCCTGGCAGAAACCAATATACGGCCAGGGCAGTGACAAGAATGGCCGCTCCAATTATGATGCTGCGCATTATAATCACGGATCTGTCATTTTTCCTTTGCATAGATCCTCCTTTCCCCCTTTTGCCGACATGGGGACAACTGTTTGAAAAAGCTTACTGTTTGCTTGTAATCCGGCTTTCTCTCGGCAGCATGGCAGCATCTCCCTCTATTCGGATGCTGATTTCCCGGCGCATTTCCAAATCAAGGATTTCCTTGCGTTTTTTGTTCAGCAGATAATCGGCCACATCCGGAGGCACGATTCCCAGCACACTGCTGATCCCCTCCTTGAGGGTCTCCAGTTGGAGTTTGCGGAGAAAACCCAGCGCCTGGCTTTCTGCCGAGGGAAGCAGGCCCTTGCCCCGGCAGTGTCTGCAGGGGAGATAGGTGCCGTATTCTATGGAAGGCCGTATCCGCTGCCGGGACAGTTCCAGCAGACCGAATTTTGATATTCTGCCGATCTTGGTACAGGCCTTGTCTGCTTTCATATGGGTTTTCAAAGCCTTTTCCACTTCCAGTTTGTGTTTGATTTCTCTCATGTCAATGAAATCAACCACAATCAGTCCTCCCAGATCCCGGAGCCGCAACTGACGGGCTATCTCTTCCGCTGCTTCCACATTGGTGGCAAAAGCAGTCTGCTCCACAGATTTTTTATGGGTTCCCTTGCCGGAGTTGACATCAATGGCCACCAGGGCTTCGGTCTGATCAATGACAACAGATCCCCCGGATTTGAGTTCCACCCGGTTTTCGAATATCCTGGCAATCTGCTCTTCCAGATCAAAGCGGGCAAAAATCGGCCCCGGACTCTCATGAAGCTTTACAATGCGGGTATGCCTGGGCGAGATAATGTTGACAAAATCCCTGACTTCGTGATGAACTGCCTCATCATCAATGACAATTTCATCCACTTCGGGCGTAAAATAGTCCCGTATGGAACGCAGCACCAGATTCCGCTCTTTGTAAAGAAGAGCCGGGGCATCCTCGCCGATGCCTTTTTTGCTGATGTTTATCCACAGGCGCAGCAGGTATCTCAGATCTTTGGCCAAATCTGTTTTGGTGCAGTCCGAGCCTGCCGTGCGCACGATCAGCCCGAAGCCCTGGGGAATTTTCATTTTTTCCACCATTTTTTTGAGACGATCCCGCTCCTCCTCTTTTTCGATTTTGCGGGATACCCCCACATTGCTGCTGCCGGGCATGAGCACAATGTATCTGCCGGGCAGGGAAATATAGGTTGTCAGCATTGCCCCTTTTTTCAGGATTGGGTCTTTGGTGACCTGCACCAGAATTTCCTGCCCCCTTTTGACAATGTTTTTGATGGACTGATCGCCGGACGGTGTGTCCAGAAAATAGTCCGGATGGATTTCCTGTTTCTGTAAGAAGCCGTGACGTTCCGCACCGTAATCCACAAATACGGACTGCAGACCGGGTTCGATGCGGGTGATAATCCCCTTGTAGATGTTACCGTGGGTGATTTCCCGTGCAGCATTTTCAATGTGAAACTCTTCCAGTTTGCTGTCCGTCACTTTGGCGATTCTGCATTCTTCCGGGTCTATGGCGTTGATAAATATCTTGCTGCTCATATAAAAATGTTGTTTTCCTTTATAAATATCTATATATATTATAATACGCAGGATTTTGGTGAGAATATGCAATTGCGGGGAACAAGTCAAATGATTTCTGACATCTGCATGAACAATACAGACAGTTTTTTTATAACTTTCCGTATTAATGAATTTTCCGGATAAATGAATTTCAAACACCAAAAGGCTTTTATTTTGAGAATATCCCTTTCAAACCAGCTTTGTGTTTCAGAAATGCCGGAGCCGATAAAGCACACGGTCCGGCAGTCGCTCCGGTTTCGGAATCCCAAATGGGAGGAAAACAGCCGGCTGGGGCGGTGGAACAGGAACACGCCAGAGTTTCTGACCTTTTATAAGGAGAGCGGAGACACACTGATTCTTCCGCGCGGGTACATGCGTCAGCTTATCCTTTTGTGCAGGCACAATGGGATTTCCTGTGAAATTGAGGATCGAAGACGGATGCTGCCGGACACGGATTTTTCTTTCACCGGTACGCTCAAACCTTTTCAGGAGGAGGCAGTGCGGATCATGCTTTCCAAAGAGTTCGGCACCCTGAGCGCTCCGACCGGCAGCGGAAAAACCGTTATCGCTCTTTACATGATCACACAGCGCAGGCAGCCCGCGCTGGTGGTGGTTCATACCAAAGAACTGGCCTTTCAGTGGCAGGAACGCATTGAAAATTTTCTGGGGATTCCCCCGGAAGAATGCGGTTTCATCGGTGACGGCAAAAAAAGGATCGGGGAAAAAATCACGGTGGCCATGATCCAGTCTCTGTACAAATGCGGGAAAGACATCTCCCCCCGCATCGGCTATCTTATTGTGGACGAATGCCACCGGACCCCCAGCCGCACCTTTACGGAAGCGGTATCCGTGTTTGATGCCCGCTACATGCTGGGTCTGACGGCCACGCCCTGGCGCAGGGACAAGCTGTCCCGCCTGATTTTCTGGCATCTGGGGGATGTGCATCACACCATTGAAAAATCCGGGCTGGTGGAAAAGGGACACATCCTGGAGGCAGAAATTGTTGTCCGGGAAACCGAATTCAAACCCTATTACGATCCGGTGCGGGAATATCCGAAGATGCTTCTGGAACTGACGGCAGATGATGAAAGGAACCGGCTCATCGTGGCAGATGTGGCGCAGGAGGCCGTATCCGGCAATGGCGTATGCCTCGTGCTTTCCGACCGGAAAAAGCACTGCGAAACCCTGCAGACCCTGCTGAAATTCCGGCACGGGATTG
>CAZDIU010000230.1:0-8981 GCA_964505535.1 uncultured Desulfobacterales bacterium
CCATTATCGCGGATGAAATGGCCATCGGGGTGATGAACAAAAAGACCACGGCCACCCGGCTGATCCCGGTTCCCGGAAAAAAAGCCGGTGAAAGAGCCTGTTTCGGCGGCCTTCTGGGAGAATCCGTAATCATGCGGGTCAACAATGCCGCAGGTATCAATGCCTTTATCCGCCACGGAGGACGGATTCCCGCGCCGATCCACAGCCTGAACAACTGATTCACAGCAAGAGCGGGATCACTTTTGGAAAAACAGTCTCCGACAGTATGACCTCCTGGCAGGACCTTTTCTGCACTACCGGAATATCTGCCGCAGAATACTCTGTTTACCCCATTGATTCCTGTTCATTCTTCTGGCATTACAGTATCCCGGAAGGCCTCAGACATGCACACCGGGGCTGGTTAACACACCGGGGGATACCATGGCGGGGTATCCCCCCTTATCCGCAAAAGATAACATCAAGCCTTCGGGCAGTTTTCATTTTCCCCTTTCCTCCTTGACATCTGCAATGCTTTTCTCTATTTTCCCCATTGGATCCATTTCTTATCAACTCCCTGCAATGATTCGGAGGTGCAATGTCTGATAAAATCCGTACCGCATCAATTATCATGGCTGCGGGAAGAGGCAGCCGCATGACGCCCTATGAGGGCAACAAAACCCTTTTGCCCCTGATACCGGAAAAATCCCCTTTTGAGGGACCGGAACCCATTCTTGTCCATATTCTGCGGATGCTGCCTCCGGGGCCAAAGGCCATTGTTGTCAATTACAGAAGTGAGGACGTGAAAAAGCTGACGCAGCATATGGAACCTGTTTACTGCCATCAGCCGGAACTCAACGGCACAGGCGGGGCCATTCTGGCCGCACGGGATTTTCTGGCAGAAACAGCCTGCGAATCTGTGACCATCACCATGGGGGATGTGCCCTTTGTCCGTCCTGAATCTTACCGCAGGCTTCTGGAAGTTCTCAAAGATCATCACATGGCTGTGCTGGGTTTCATTCCTTGTGACAAAAAACGCTACGGAGTTCTGGAAATCAGCGGGGAAAAAGTGGAAAGAATCACAGAATGGAAATACTGGCGCTCCTATCCGGAAGCACAACAGAGCAGTCTGAATATCTGCAATTCCGGGATTTACGCTGTCCGGCGGGAGGAACTGCTGAAATTTCTTCCCATACTGGAATCCCGGCCCCAGATTGTCCACAAGGAGAGAAACGGGCAGATGGTTGCCATTCAGGAATATTTTCTCACAGACATTGTGGAATACATGAACGCGGACGGCCTGTCTGTGGGATATGTGCTGACAGAGGATGAATCGGAAACCATGGGGATTGATGATCTGGAATCCCTGCAAAAGGCGCAGGAACTGTACAGAAAAATGAGTCAACAGCAGTAAATGCAGACAAATCAGAGAGATTCGGAACAGCCCGGACTTTCCCCAGAGGTGCAGATGAAGCCCGGAAAACCTGCCGAGGATTTCAGCCGCTATGATTTTGACGCGCATGTCAAAATCTTCCATGAGCTGATGTCGCAGAAAGTCAGGGAAATTCTGCTGATTTCCACTCCCTATGATGCCTTCATCATGGAGGAGGACGGCAGTCTCACGTCCAAAATCATAAATGAATACCGGGGACTGAATCTGAGCAGCCCGCCCCGTCTGACAAAAGCCTCTTCTGCTGCGGATGGTCTCAGACTTCTGGAGCAAAGAAATTTTGATCTGGTCATCACCATGCCGGATCTGGAAGATATGGAAACTCCGGAACTGGTGCTGAAAATCAAGGCAGCACGGCCTGAACTCCCTGTGATCCTCCTGGCCCATCGCGAAAGTGACATCCGGGAGGAAACCAATGCCTGTCCCATCATAGACAATGAATTTATCTGGACCGGCAATGCAGAGATTCTCCTGGCTTTGGTCAAAAGTGCCGAAGATCGTATCAATGCACCCGCAGATACGGCAAACGGCATGGTGCGCGTCCTGCTGCTGGTGGAGGATTCCCCCCTGTTCCGTTCCGTTTTTCTGCCCCTGATCTACAAGGTGGTGGTCAACCAGACCCTTATGCTTCTGGAAGACACCCTGAACGAGGAACACCGCGTGCTGAAAATGCGGGGCCGGCCCAAAATTCTGGTGGCAGAAAACTATGAATGCGCAATGGATTTGTTCCGGCAGTTCCGGCCCTATGTTTTCGGTGTGATTTCCGACACCCGTTTTCCCAAAAACTGCGTCATGACTGAGGACGCGGGTTTCCTTCTTTTGTCCGCCATCAAAGCCCAAATTCCCCATCTTCCCCTGCTCCTGCTCAGTTCCGAAGCCGGAAACCGGGACCGGGCAGCTCAGATACAGGCTGTGTTCATTGACAAGAACTCTCCCCGGCTTTATGAAGAGATTGAGCAGTTTTTTCTGGATTATCTGGGTTTTGGTGATTTCATCTTCCGGCTGGAGGACAAAAGTGAAATCGGCAGGGCAGGCAATCTCCGGGAACTGGAAAAACTGCTTCCCCGGATTCCGGATGAACCTGTGGAATATCATGGCAGACGTCACCATTTTTCCAACTGGCTCATGGCACGGTCTGAAATTGCGCTGGCCCTGCGGTTTGCACAGGTGGAAGTGTCGGATTTTGCATCGGTCGCGGATGTGCGCAGTTACATTGTTTCCAGCATCCATGCGCTGCGCAAATCCCGTCAGAAAGGGGTGATTGTCCAGTTTCATCCAAATGAATTTGATCCGGATGTGCAGGAATTTCTGCGCATCGGCAAAGGTTCGCTGGGTGGCAAGGCAAGGGGACTGGCGTTTATCTCCCATATGCTGCACCGTCATTCGGAAATACAGAACAAATATCCGGGAATCCGCATTGAGGTTCCCCTCACGCTGGTCATAGGCACGGACGGATTTGAATCGTTTCTGTCAGAAAACCGGCTCATGTCTTCCCGTTTCTGCAACTGTACGGATTTGGAAATACAGGAAAATTTCCTCAAGGCTGATCTGCCCCGGTGGGTGGGGGAATCTTTGGAAGCCTTTCTGAAAGAAATCCGCACACCGCTGGCTGTGCGCTCTTCCAGCCTGCTGGAAGACGCGCATGTATGCCCTTTTGCAGGCCTGTACCGGACCTGCATGATTCCCAACAGCCACCCTGATTTTTCCGTGCGTCTCCATGAACTGCTGACAGCCGTGAAACTGGTGTATGCATCCACTTTTTATGAAAAACCCTTAGCCTTTGCCCGGAAAATTTCGCACAGGTTTCAGGAAGACCGGATGGCAGTGATGATTCAGCAGATAACGGGAAAACGGTACGGTGATTATTTTTATCCGGCCATTTCCGGGCTGGCCCGATCCCAAAATTTTTATCCTCTGGGCGATATGCGGCCTGAGGACGGCATCGCCCATATCGGACTGGGCATGGGAAAAATTCTGGAAGACAGCGAATCGGTGCTGCGTTTTTCTCCCCGGCATCCCGGTTTTCTGCCCCAGTTTTCCACAGTGGAGGACATTCTGTCCAATGCCCAGCGTTTTTTTTACGCACTGAAAATGAGAGATGAGCCGCTCTTTTCCCATCTGAAAACAGACAGCGGTCTGGAAAAACGGGAAATCGCGGATGCAGCAGAAGAGTTTCCCGTGAAAAGCCTGTGCAGCACCTATATCCCGGAAGAACACCGGATCAGGGACACGGGCTGGGGACCCGGTTCCAAAATCCTGACCTTTGCGCCGGTTCTCAAGCACAGAACCTTTCCCCTGGCCGATCTTCTCACGGATCTGCTGGATACAGGGCGCAAAGGCATTGGCGGCCCCGCGGAAATTGAATTTTCCGTGGATTTCAGTGAAGACAGGGAGCACAGGAGCACTTTTTATTTCCTTCAACTGCGTCCCATGTCACGGGACGAGGAAAATATTCGGATCAGTGAAAGTGACCTTGCAAATGCCTTCTGTTTTTCCGCCCATGCCCTGGGTCATGGCACGGACAGCCGGATGCAGGACATTGTGTATGTGAAACCCGAAGATTTTGATCCTGCCGCGACAAGGGATATTGCCGGGGAAATCGGACAGATTAATGGGGAACTGCTGAAAGCGGAGCGTCCGTATCTGCTTATCGGCCCGGGACGATGGGGGTCTTCAGATCCCTGGCTGGGCATTCCGGTGCAGTGGAAAGACATTTCCGCAGCAGGAGCTGTCATTGAACTGCGGGATGGAAAAATCAGCGCGGATCCCTCTTACGGAACCCATTTTTTTCAGAAAATCACCGCACGGGGGATTCATTACATCACCGTGAACCAGGGAATTTCAGACAGACTGGAATGGGAGCGGATTCAGTCTCTGCCCTGTGTGCAGGAAACCCGTTTTCTGCGGCATGTGCGCACACAAAACCCTTTTATGCTGAAAAACGACGGCAGGACATCCCGCTGTGTTCTCACGCTGCGGATCTGAAACATGCGCCTGAGAGACCGGAAATCGGAAATATTTTTTTAATTTGGGTGGTTATCATAAAAACTGCACCCAAGAATGTATGTCCGGGCGGATAAATCTGCAAAGCCGGACAGCAGGAAAAAACAGGGAATAATACCGATTCCCCATTGAAAAGATGCCCGCAGGCAGGCAAAAAGAAGTTTCCGTGCATTCAAAAAACCGGAATTTTTTGAAAAATCCGGTTTTTCCGAAAAAACTGTGTTTCAGATCAATGGCGAATTGGTATAAATGGGCTGGAAAAAAACGCAAAACATTTGTGATCGCGAATTTCTGACAATTGAGAATTATGCGTGGCCCGCTGCATCTGTCAGCAGAAGCGGATTGATTCCCATTCTTCTCACTGCCTCGGCCCAGCGATCATCCGGGGCTGTGTCAAAAATCACATCCGTGGAAGCCGGTGAGGAAAGCCAGACATTCTGCATGATCTCTGTTTCCATCTGATTCGGCCCCCAGCCGGAACATCCCAGTGCAATCAGACACGACTCCGGCCCTTTGCCCTGTGCAACAGCCTCCAGAATATCCCGTGTGTTGCTGATGCCAAGACCCGGCATAACTGTCAGGCAGGCACCCCAGTCAAAAGGCGGGCCATGCAGGATGAAAATCTCATTCATATGCACCGGCCCCCCGTAATGGACAGGCAGGAATGCAGCCTCGGGAACATAGGCTATTTTCAGTTCATGGAAAATATCTGTTATCTGAACAGAGGGATATATCCGGTTGATGACCAATCCGATACATCCCTGGGGGGTATGTTCACAGACACATACCACTGTATTGGAAAAATTCGGATCTTCCAATCCGGGCATGGCAATCAGAAAATGACCTTTGAGTGACAAATAGGATTCCATATTTTTTTCGTATCCATTCCTGATGTGTTTTCCGGTACAGCCCTGTCGCGGGAAACCGGTTCTGTCCTCTCTGACTACTTGGATATTTCTGTTTTGTCAAGAATACAAAGACAGAAAAGCCATTTTCTGACAAAGAAACACCTTCGGCAGGAAAATCTCTTGACACACACAGAAATTGCAAATACAAGTCCAAAAAAACGCATGATAAGCGCAATCATCTTCCTCTGGTCCGCAGTGAGCGGGAAATGAGGGGGAAAGGGCTGCTTTTTGCGTTTTTCTGTCTGGTATTTATTTTATAAATTGGAATCATAAATTAAACAAAAACTGACACTTCATAAAACCGGGGTGTTGGGGTTTTTTTGGGGAACATGCTTTGAAACCCAGCTTCAAAGGTATTGTTGTTATTGTGGGCAATTATGGCAGCGGCAAAACCGAGGTTGCCATAAATCTGGCCCTGCAGCAGAAAAAACAGGGAACGGATGTGCGGATTGCGGATTTGGATCTGGTCAATCCCTATTTCCGGACCCGTGAGGCCAGAGCTGTGCTTGGAAAGGCAGGCATTGATCTGGTTCTGCCCCCGGAACAGTACATGCACGCGGATCTGCCCATCCTGAGTCCGGCCATTGCAGGCATGATCCGCCAGCCCGCGGAACTGACCCTTCTGGACGCGGGCGGAGATGATGCAGGCGCAACCGTGCTGGCAGCATTGGCCCATGTGCTCAAAGACAGGGAAGTCCGCATGCTGCAGGTCGTCAATCCTTTCCGGCCTTTTACAGACACGGTGGAAGGCTGCATCCGAATCCGGAGAGAAATCGAAGATGCAGCAAAACTGCCTGTCAGGGGGCTGATGGGAAATGCCAACCTGATCGATGAGACCCGGCCCGAACATATATATGAAGGATATGCCTTTGTACGCAAACTTTCAGAGGAAACCGGGCTTGCTTTGGAATGTGTCACGGTTCCGGCAGGTCTGATGTCCCAGATGGATTTGAGCAGAATACACTGCCCGGTTCTGCCCATACACAGGCAACTGGTGCCCCCCTGGAAACAGGCGGATAAGTACCCAACCGAAAGTTTTCAGGTATAAAAAAACCGGATTTTTCCGGAAAAATCCGGTTTTTCTGAAAACTTTGCACCCGAAAATTTATGTTGCCTTACTTAAAATAAATGCGAAGTAAGTGGCAGATTGGAACAAGAGTTGACAGCTTTTTAAAAGTTGTCAACTCTGTAGCCGTCAGGATTATGAATAGCCGATGAACCTGTTTCCATGCTTCGCGTGGAAGGGAATCTTTGCATTTTTGTGTTTTATCTTTCCATTATCCGGAGAAAAATGCAAAAGAGCGGGGGATGCAAAGAGACAGTGCAGAAAAAAAGAATTTAAAAAAAACAAATCAGAATCCCGGAAGGGATGACATTATCAACCGATCTAACCCAATTAGGAGTTACGCAGTTGGTTTTTCAAGTATCTGATTTTTAAAGAACGGGCTTTGTACAGTGCAACATTCGCTTCCATAAAAATCAGCATGTTAAAATTCAACTGCGTAACTTCTGCCAATATGGAATTATTTTTACAACATGGAGTATTTTTGTTCTATAATCAAATTATTACAGAAAAGGAGAAAAACTGTGAAATTTGTCTTTGACGGAAGTGAACAGGAATTTTTAACATTGATAAGTTCGGGAAAAGGGACAGGTCAGCATATTGTCCAAACAGCGGCAAATCCAGTTCCCTCTCTCCCGCAAAATCTGAATCCCCAAAATTATTTTCTCATTCCTCAAATTAAAACAGAAGGTTATATCTGGTGTCCCTTATGCAGATGGGAACCCGATGAGAATAATGAGTGGTACTGTGATAACTGCGGAACATACTGGAACACATTCCGTACCGGAGGAAGATGTCCAACATGTCAAAAACTGTGGACTGAAACAGTTTGTCTTAAATGTCAAAAAACATCTTCCCATCGATCTTGGTACAAAATAATGAAAAGTATGAATCCTTAGTCGATTTCCAGAAAAGAATGCTGTCTGCAGGAATTCTGTTATTCCTGTTAAAAACAGGGATATTTATTATTAAAATAATCTCTTAACCCGTTCCAGATTGAAGCGTCAATGGCATTAAATTAAGGGGGCGGACACTTATTTATCCCCCTTTTTAAAGGGGGGAGAAAATGCTTAACTTAATGGCATTGGTGCCAAGAGCGGGAATGAGTTGCGAATTTTTTCAACCGCTGAATTTTTGATAAAAAAATTCATAATATCCGTGAATAAAAACAGAGAGGAGTTTAACAGTATGAGTTATCAGCACCGTATTGATGCGGATCGCTGCAAGGGATGCGGTTTGTGTGTGGAGGTATGTCCCAAAGATGTGCTGGAAATATCCGAAAAAGTCAATGCAAAGGGATATTTTCCCGCGTACCAGGCCCGGCCCGATGACTGCATATTCTGCGCCATCTGCTGCACCATGTGCCCGGATGTTGCCATCACCATCAGCGAAACAGCGGAAAAAGCCGCAGCTTAGAAGCAAACGGAGGAAATGAATGGGTAAGAGACTGATGAAAGGAAATGAAGCCATCGGAGAGGCGGCCATCCGGGCAGGATGCCTGAATTACTTTGCCTATCCGATCACCCCTCAGTCTGAGGTGGCTGAATATCTCTCCAAACGAATGCCTGAAGTGGGGGGCATGTTTCTGCAGGGAGAGAGTGAAGTGGCTGTGGGATATATGCTTTTCGGCGCGTCCGCATGCGGTGAAAGGGTGTTCACCACATCTTCGAGTCCGGGCATCAGCCTGATGAGCGAGGCCATCAGCTATATAGCGGGAGCGCAATGTCCGGTGGTTTTTGTCAATATCATCCGGGGCGGTCCCGGACTTGGCGGAATTCTGCCTTCCCAGGGCGATTATTTTCAGGCTGTCAAGGGCGGCGGTCACGGTGACTACCGGCTTCTGGTCATGGCCCCGGCCAGTGTGCAGGAGGCTGTGGAAATGATGATGATGGCTTTTCCTTTGGCGGAAAAATACCGGAATCCGGTCATGCTGCTCGGAGACGGTCTCATCGGCCAGATGATGGAGCCTGTGGAATTTCCGGATCACCTGAAAACCGAACCCACAAACAAAGATGCGTGGGCCACCAACGGCATGGACACGCGCAAAGGCACCAAGCAGAATCTGGTCAAATCCCTGTATCTGGATCCGAAAATACTCAATGACCACAATCTCCTGCTCAAATCCAAGTATGACAGGATGAAAAAAGAGGAAATCCGCTATGAGGCATACAATGCCGCAGGCGGTTACAAAGTTCTGATTGTCAGTTTCGGAACCATGAGCCGGGTGTGCCGCACAGCCATAGACAATCTGAAAGAACAGGGAATTGAGGTGGCCATGATCCGGCCCCAGACACTTTTCCCTTTTCCGGAAAAGGCCATATTTGATGCCGCAGTCAAAGAAAGCTGCAAAACTGTGCTGAGCATTGAAATGAGCATGGGACAGATGGTTGAGGATGTGGAGCGCTGTGTAAAAGGACAGCGGCGTGTGCACTGGAACGGAGACCGCGGCGGGCTGCGAATGCCGATCAACCAGTTCCGCACCCTATTGATGATGGTGCTGGATCCGCCGGACCCCGCGGTGGCGCGCGTGCAGTGGTGGCCGAGCTACGCCACCGCGCTGGGGTACGAAGTGTACCTGCAG
>CAZDIU010000231.1:0-8926 GCA_964505535.1 uncultured Desulfobacterales bacterium
TTTTCCCGGACGTATGCCCGGAATGTATCCGCCGTGTTTTTTCATGTTTTCAGCCACATCCACGGGATTGAAAGTGACTGCAGTATAAAAATAGCAGAAGAAAACGATAAATCCCACATACAGCAGCTCATATGCAGCATGTCCCGGAACCATGGCTTCAGCAACTGACTTCATCCATGCCACATTCACAAAATTGGCAAGTGTGGCCGGAAACATGATGATGGATGAGGCAAAAATCGGAGGTATCACCCCGGATGTATTGATTTTCAGGGGCAGGTGGGTACTCTGTCCCCCATACATGCGGCGGCCAACCACCCGCTTGGCATACTGCACGGGGATACGGCGCTGCCCCTGCTCCACAAAAACAATCAGCCCCACCACGGCAATCATGAAAATCACCAGCAGCGCAATGGCAAATATGCCCATTTCCCCGCTGGAAAGCAGACGAAAGGTATTGCCGATGGCTGCGGGCATTCCCGCGACAATTCCCGCAAAAATAATCAGAGAAATTCCGTTTCCAATACCCCTTTCAGTAATCTGCTCCCCCAGCCACATAATAAATGCTGTTCCTGCTGTCAGGGTGATCACGGTCATAAAACGGAAGCCCCAGCCCGGATCAATAACCACAGGCGCACCGCCCGGAGAACTCATGCTTTCCAGCCCGATGCTGATGCCAAATCCCTGTATGATGCTCAGCACCACTGTACCGTAACGGGTGTACTGGGTGATTTTTTTGCGGCCCTGCTCTCCCTCCTTGGACAGGCGTTCAAGGTGGGGAATCACGACTGTCAGCAGCTGCAGAATAATGGATGCGCTGATATAGGGCATGATTCCCAGTGCGAACACAGACAATCGTTCCAGAGCACCACCCGAAAATATGTTGAACAGATCAAGAAGGGTGCCTTTTGCTCCTGAAAAAAAGGAAGCCAGTGCCACGCTGTCTATTCCCGGGGTGGGCACATGCACACCCACCCGGTACACCGCGAGCAGTGCAAAGGTGTACAATATCCGCTTTTTTAACTCGGGTATCTTGAATATGTTTTGGAACCCGCTGCTTACCATATGCTCTCCCGTTGAGACCGGGCGGTTCCGCATAAAAAATGCAGAAACACGGGCCGGCCTTTCCCTTATCCGCATCTCTGTTCTGAACAGTGCAGAGATGTGCGTGATCCGGGATTATCCGATAGTGCCGCCCGCGGCCAGAATCTTCTCTTTTGCGCCTGTGCTGACCAACGGCACCCGGACAGTCATCGGAGAAGAAATATCTCCCTTGCCAAGCAGTTTGATGCCGTCATACTTTCCCTTGACCAGACCGGCCTGTTTCAGCAGGCTTTCATCAATCACCGCACCGCTTTCAAACCGGGCAAGATCCCGGATATTGACAACAGCAATTTTCTTTTTGAAAATATTGGTAAATCCCCGCTTGGGGAGACGTCTGTGTATGGGCATCTGACCGCCTTCAAATCCCGGTCTGACACCACCGCCGGATCGGCTGTTATGCCCCTTGCTTCCCCGGCCTGCGGTTTTGACACTTCCCGATCCATACCCTCGTCCCACCCGTTTGCGGGCTTTGCGCGCCCCTTTGGCAGGCGCCAGTTCATGCAGTTTCATCCAGCATCTCCTCTGCCCTGATCATATGGAATACCTTCTGAATCATTCCCCGTATGGAAGGGGTATCTTCCAGAACAACGGTTCTGTTCATCCGGGTCAGTCCCATACCCCGAAGCACCCTGCGGTGTTTCTCGGGCTGCCCGATCATGCTTTTCACCAAAGTTATTCTCAACCTTCCGGTCATTTTTTTCCTCGTCAAAATCCGGTGTCTGTTCAGAGTTCCGCAACGGGTTTGCCGCGTCTTGCAGCGATCTGCTCCCGGCTCTGCAGCTGCCGGAGCCCCTCCACGGTAGCCTTGACCACATTGTGGGGATTGTTGGTTCCGATACATTTTGTCAGGATATTCTGCACACCCGCGGCTTCCAGCACAGCACGGGCAGGCCCTCCTGCAATCAGACCTGTGCCCGGAGATGCCGGTTTGAGCAGAACCCGGCCCGCGCCAAACTTGCCAACCACCTCAAAGGGAATGGTTCCCTCTGTGAGCGGAACCCTGACCATGGTTTTTTTGGCATTGTCCACGCCTTTGCGGATGGCTTCCGGGACTTCTCCGGCCTTTCCCAGACCGTATCCCACACTGCCCTGTCCGTCACCCACTACGACAATCGCACTGAAACTGAAGCGCCGGCCGCCCTTTACTACCTTCGCGACCCGACTGATATGCACAACCTTGTCAATGAACTGATTTTCATCCCCATCCTGTCTTTTTGCCTGTAAGACCACGGGACTGCCTCCTTTGTCTGGTTAAAAATCCAATCCGGCTTCACGCGCGCCGTCTGACACGGCCTTCACCCTGCCGTGATAAAGAAAACCGTTGCGGTCAAACACAACCTTTTTCAGACCCTTTTCCAGTGCACGCTCGGCAATCAGTTTGCCGACAATGACAGAAACCGGAATTTTTCCTTTGGCAGAAACCGTGTCCGGATGTTCTTTCACGGCTGCTTCCACACTGGAGGCAGCAACAAGGGTTTCCCCTTTTGTGTCATCAATAATCTGTGCATAGATATGCTTCGCGCTCCGAAAAACACTCAGTCGGGGACGCTCCGGTGTACCGCTCAGTTTTTTTCTGATTCTTTTTTTGCGCTTTTCCCGCGCCTGACCTTTCTCCTTTACAGCACCCATTCTCATATCCTTACATTTATAGAAAAATATATAGTCACAGCACAGGAAAAACTATTTTGTACCGGTTTTTCCGGCTTTCCGCTGAATATGCTCTTCCGCATATTTCACGCCCTTGCCCTTATAGGGTTCAGGGGGTCTGAGACGGCGCATGGCAGCCGCTGTATGACCCAGCAGTTCCCTGTCTGTACCGGAAAGTTTCACCACTGTATTTTTTTCCACCACAGCAGATACACCTTCGGGTATCTCAAAATTCACAGGATGGGAATATCCCAGATGGAATACCAGATTTTTTCCGCTCATTTCCGCGCGGTATCCGATACCGTTGATTTCCAGGATCCTTTCAAATCCGCTGCTCACTCCCGTAACCATATTGGCCACCAGACTGCGGGTCAGTCCCTGCAGAGCCCGCACCTTCCGGTTATCCCTGACCGGGGTTACATGAATCGCGCTGTCCTCAATTTTCAGATCCACATCAGGATGAATCGTTCCGCTGAGGGTGCCTTTTTCCCCCTGTACACGGATTACCCTGTTTTCATATGACACTTTTGTCTTGTCCGGTATCGGAACCGGCTTTTTTCCTACTCGGGACATCTGTCGCTCCTCTTACCAAACCCTGCAAAGCACCTCGCCCCCGATTTTTTCACTTCGGGCACGGGCATCTGTCATTATGCCTCTGGAGGTGGATAAAACCGCAATGCCTGTTCCGTTCAGAACGGGTTTCAAATCCCTGTGTTTCACATAGACCCGCCGGCTCGGTTTGCTGATCCTTTCCAGATGGAAGATCGCATGCGTATTGTCAGGACCGTATTTGAGATAAACTCTCAGGATTCCCTGTCTGTCATCCTTTATGAATTTGTAATTTCTGATATACCCCTCGTTCTTGAGCACCTTTGCCAATTCGGTCTTCAGATTCGATCCGGGGATATCCACACTGTTAAACTTTGCTTTTCCCGCATTCCGTATCCGGGTCAGCATGTCCGCAATGGGATCACTCAACGTCATTCTGTGTGCTCCTTAACATTTGTGACAAAGCCTACCAACTTGATTTTACAACGCCCGGAAGCCTGCCCTGGGAGGCCAGATTCCGGAAGCAGATGCGGCAGATACCGAATTTCCGCATATAGGCCCGCGGCCTTCCGCACATGGGACACCTGTTGTACGCCCGGACAGCAAACCCGGGTTTGCGCACAGCTTTCATTCTGAGCGATTTTCTAGCCAATCCAACCTCCTTAATTCCTGAACGGCATCCCCAGGAGTTTCAGCAGTTCTTTTCCCTCTTCATCTGTCCGCGCGGTGGTGACAACCGTGACATTCAGCCCCTTGATTTTGTCAATTTTGTCATACTCGATCTCCGGAAAAATGATATGTTCCCGGATACCCAGAGAATAATTTCCCCTGCCATCAAAGGCTTTTCCTGAAATCCCCCGGAAATCGCGGACACGGGCCAGCGCCACATTGACCAGTTTGAAATAAAAATCATACATCCGGTCACGGCGCAGGGTGACACAGCAACCTATGGGCATTCCCTCGCGAAGTTTGAACGCTGCTATGGATTTTTTTGCCCGGGTGACGACCGGCTGCTGTCCCGCAATCAGTCTCAGTTCCTCCACTGCGGAATCAATCAGCTTGATATTGTGAATCGCTTCCCCCAGTCCCATGTTCAGGACAATCTTTTCCAACTTCGGGATCTCCATCCGGTTTCTGTAAGCGAACTTTTCCACCAGTCTGGGAACAACCTCATTTTCATAATAGCTTCTCAGCTCTGACATGAAAAACCTCCGGCAGCGATTCTAGGCATCAATGATTTCATTGCATTTTCTGCAAACCCGCATGTTTTTGCCATCTTCGAGCCGCTGCATTCTGATACGCACCGGGTTCATGCATTTGCTGCACATCAGCATCACATTGGACCAGTGTATCGGCGCCTCTCTTTCCACAATTCCGCCCTGCCGGTTCTGTGCGTTGGGTCTGACATGACGCTTCATCATATTAATATTTTCCACCAGAACCCGGCTTTTCTTCCTGTCAATTTTCAAAATCCTGCCGATTTTTCCCTTGTCTTTTCCGGCAATGATTTTGACCTTGTCTTCCTTTTTGATACGGCACTTGTTTCTTGTCATCCTTCACATCTCCACAGTCAGACGGGACGGGGGGCTAAAGCACCTCAGGTGCCAGGGAAATTATCTTCATGAATTTCCTGGCCCGCAGCTCTCTGGCCACTGGTCCGAAGATCCGGGTTCCGATGGGCTCCCTTCCGGCAGTGATCAGTACGGCAGAATTGTCATCGAAACGGATATAGGAACCGTCCGGCCGCTGAATCTCCTTTTTGGTACGGACCACCACAGCTTTCAACACGTCGCCTTTTTTGACCTTGGCATTGGGTATGGCCTCTTTGACGCTGACAACAATGACATCCCCGATACTGGCGTATCTTCTTCTGGTTCCCCCGAGCACTTTGATGCAGTAAAGCACCTTTGCTCCTGAATTGTCTGCCACTGTCAGCCTGGTTTCTGTCTGAATCATCGCTCTTTTCCCTTACCTTACACAGCTTTTACGAGAATTTCGCTTACACGCCATTTTTTCGTTTTGCTGATGGGCCGTGATCCGGTGATCAGCACCTTATCCCCAATCTGACAGGCATTGTTTTCATCGTGTGCGGCGAACCGGACCCGTCTCCTCACGTATTTGTGGTACAGGGGATGCTTCACCAGTCTTTCGACCAGAACAATGACGGTCTTGTCCATCCTGTTGCTTACGATCATTCCGATCAGCTGTCTTCTCATTCCTCGTTTTTTCATGGCTATCAGCCTCTGCCTTTGATTTCCGACTCTCTTACAATCGTTTTAATCCTTGCAATATCACGGCGGGTCTGCCTGAGTTTCTGGGGATTTTCCAGTTGACCGATGCTGTGCTGAAAACGCAGATTGAAATATTCCTCTTTCAGCTCAATAATTTTCAGATGCATCTCATCCCGACTCAACTCCCTGATTTCACTCGCCTTCATAATACATCTCCCCTTTCTATGAATCTCGTCCGGATGGGAAGTTTGTATGAAGCCAGTCTCAGAGCCTCCCGGGCCAGTTCCACAGGAATTCCTTCCATCTCATAAAGGATTCTCCCCGGACGGATCACGGCCACCCAGCCTTCCGGGGCACCTTTTCCCTTACCCATTCTGACCTCAGCAGGTTTTTTGGTATAGGGTTTGTCCGGAAAAATCCGGATCCACATCTTTCCGCCTCTTTTGACATGACGGGTCATGGCAATACGGGCGGCTTCAATCTGCTTGGCAGTGATCCAGCCGCACTCCAAAGCCTGCAATCCGAACTGACCGAAACTGAGATTGCTGCCGCGGCGGGCTGTCCCCCGCATTTTGCCTTTCTGCTGCTTTCGAAATCTGACTCTTTTGGGACTCAGCATATTCCCTGTCCTCCCCGCTTAATTGTCGCCCGCTCCAACGGCTTCCTTCTTCAGGATTTCGCCTTTGAAAATAAAAACTTTTACGCCCACAATGCCATAGGTGGTGCGTGCTTCCGCAAAACCGTAATCCACATCGGCTCTCAGGGTGTGCAGAGGCACACGTCCTTCTCTGTACCATTCTGTCCGGGCCATCTCGGCCCCGCCCAGCCGTCCTGCACAGATGATTTTTATGCCTTTGGCTCCGAAACGCATGGCAGATGTGACACTCCGTTTCATGGCTCTGCGGAATGCCACACGTCTTTCCACCTGCACGGCAACATTTTCTGCCACCAGCTGGGCATCCATTTCGGGTTTGCGCACTTCCTGAATGTCAATCAGCACTTCCTGAGAAATCATCTTTTCCAGTTCTTTTCTCAGGATTTCAATTTCGGCTCCCTTTTTGCCGATAACGATCCCCGGGCGGGCTGTAAAAATCCGCAGTCTGACTCGCTTGGAGGATCTTTCAATTTCTATTCTGGAAATGCCCGCATGATAGAGTTTCTTTTTGACAAATTTGCGGATATTGTGATCTTCGAGGATATAATCCGCATATTTTTTGCCTGCATACCAGCGCGACTCCCATGTTCTGACAATGCCGAGCCTCAGCCCCACAGGATTAACTTTCTGCCCCAAGCGTTTACCTCCTTGAACTTTCAGCCAAAGTGACCGTTATGTGAGCGGTCCTTTTCAATATCCGGGCGCCTCTGCCGCGGGCTCTTGCCCTGAAACGTTTCAGCATCGGCCCCTGATCTGCGGTAATATTCCGAATAACCAGTGAGTCCACATCCATTCCTCTGTTCTGATCCGCATTTGCCACCGCAGAACGAATCAGTTTCTCCAGAATGCCCGCGCCTTTCTGCGGCATAAACCGGAGCCTGTTCAGACCCGTCTCCACCTCCTGGCCTTTTACTGCGCCGATCAGGGTACGGACCTTCTGCGGAGAAATGCGCACATATCGCAATACAGCTCTGACCTCCATTGCAACATTCCCCTTCTTACTTCTTGAGTTTCGATTTCTTGTCTCCGGCATGCCCGTAAAAAGTCCGTGTCGGCGAAAACTCTCCCAGTTTATGTCCGACCATGTTTTCTGTCACAAAAACCGGAACAAACTTTTTCCCGTTATGAACTGCCAGGGTGATTCCGACCATTTCCGGTATAATGGTCGAACGCCGGGACCAGGTTTTGATTACCCTGCTGCTCCTGCTTTCCTGGGCTGCCTGCACTTTTATCATCAGTTTTTGGTCGACAAAGGGTCCTTTTTTCAATGACCTGGGCATAACTTCTCCTGCAAGTTTCATCGGTCCGCTGTCAATGGCGGACCGGCACATTTCCTATCATTTGCTACGCCTTTTCACAATAAAGCGATCTGTGTTTTTGTTATTCCGGGTTTTGTATCCCTTGGTGGGCACACCCCACGGAGTGCAGGGATGACGTCCGCCTGAAGATCGTCCTTCACCTCCGCCCATGGGATGATCCACAGGGTTCATCGCCACCCCCCGCACTTTGGGCCGTCTGCCCATCCACCGTTTCCGTCCGGCTTTGCCCAGGGAAATATTCTCATGGATCACATTTCCCACCTGTCCGATGGTGGCCATACAGGTCAGCAGCACCATCCGCACTTCTCCTGAGGGCAGTTTGATCAGTGCGTAACGTTCCTCTTTTGCCATGAGCTGGGCAAACGTCCCCGCGCTCCTGACTATCTGGCCGCCTTTGCCCACTTTCAGTTCAATATTGTGAATATGGGTTCCCAAAGGGATGTTTTTCAGGGGCAACGTATTGCCCGGACGGATATCCGCATCCGGACCGGCCATGATGTCATCTCCCACAGAAAGATGGAGCGGGGCAAGGATGTACCGCTTCTCACCATCCGCGTAATGGAGCAGCGCGATGCGCGCGCTGCGGTTGGGATCATATTCAATGGATGCGACTTTTGCAGGAATCCCTATCTTGTCCCTCTTAAAGTCAATGATCCGGTAGTGCCTTTTGTTTCCGCCACCTCGATGACGGCAGGTGATACGGCCGCCTGCATTGCGGCCGCCTTTTTTCTTCAGGACTTTCAGCAGGCTTTTTTCAGGTTCTTCCCGGGTGATTTCATCACGGCTTGCGTATTCCTGAAATCTGCGTCCGGGTGACGTCGGTTTTGTCTTTTTTACAGCCATTCCCACTCCTAAGCATTATACCCCTTCGAAAAACTCGATCCGTTCGCCGGGCATCAGTGTCACAATTGCTTTCTTCCAGTCCCTGCGCTTCCCAACAATCCGTCCTCTCCGTTTGACTTTCCCTTTCACCTGCATTGTCCGGACATCCGAGACGCGCACATTGAAAATCTTTTCCACAGCCTTTCCGATTTCGATCCGGTTGGACCTGGAATCCACCTCAAATGAAAACTGGTTATGAGCCTCCTTGAGGCGGGTCGTTTTTTCTGTGATCAGGGGCCGTCTGATAATATCGTAAAATTCGTTCACGCCGCCAGTCTCCCTTCAATTGCCCTCACCGCGGGCTCCAGCAGTATGACATCCTTGTACTTCAGCACGTCATACACATTCAGCCCTTCAGTTCTCATCACTTTGACATTCGGAAGATTCCGGGAGGAAAGCTCCAGTTTTTCGTCTTTCTGATCCGTGACAAAAAGCACACTCTTCTTTCCCAGTGTCTGAATAACGGCAAGGAAATCCTTTGTCTTAATCCGTTCCATTTCAAAACGGTCCAGCACAGGCAGTTCATTTTCCTGCCGGTTGCT
>CAZDIU010000232.1:0-8903 GCA_964505535.1 uncultured Desulfobacterales bacterium
GCCTTTATGGGGAGAATATTCAGCACAGCGGCCCCTTTCGGGAGGAATGCAAAAATCTGTTTTTTGCACCTAATGCTTTGTCAAGTTTGATTTTGTGAGTTCAACTGTTCAGAAAAACCGGATTTTTTCGAAAAATCCGGTTTTTGCAACTCACAGATTCAAGGCTGAAAGAGCACTAAACAATCTGCTGAAAAAATTCTGATTGGATCATTACGAATCCGGGCATCAGAATCTTACAAAATTTTTTTTGAAATTTGCCATTTTCTGTATGAGTTTCTGTAAGCCCGGCAGCCTTTTCGGTTTGACAGGAACCGGAAAATTCATTAACATAAAGGATATGAAAACAAAAGACGCGGACGGAAAAATCAGACTTACAGGCTGGCACCGGCTGTTCGGGATGACGCTGACGGATTTTTTCACCGAAACCGGTTACACTGTTGAACTTGAAAAAGACCTGTCCCTGAAAAAACAGATTCTGGATGTGGTGATTATTGAGAAAACAGAGGAAAATCCTCCGGATGAACTGCCGGACGGACTGGAGAATCTGGGAAAACACAATCTGCTTTCCTATAAATCCATGCGGGAGTCTTTCACGGACTGGACAGCGGATGAACTGATCGGCCATTTTGTCAATTACCGCAAACAGGTCAGTCCGTCCTTGAAAAAACTTCTGCCGAAAGAGGATTTCCGTCTGTATGCGGTTTCTACAAAATATCCGGCAAAACTGGCAGCCGAGGTTCCACTGAAACCTGTGAAAACCGGAGTTTATGATCTCCGCTGGGGCATACGGGACATCCGGGTTATTGTCACCGCTCAGATTGAGAAAGAGGAAAAAAATGCCCTCTGGCTCATGTTCAGTGCGGTCGAAGAGAGCGTGCGCTACGGTCTTTCCCGGTACAGGGGGAAACTGGAGGAAATGAGCATAACCATTTATGATCTTTTCACAACCTATCAGACAGAGGGGATAATAGCCATGCCTTACACACTTGAGGATTACAGAAGGGACATAAAGGAGCGGGCATTGAAGATGATGACGCCGGAGGATGTCATCAAAGCATTTTCCCCAGAGGAACTGCTGAAAAATATTCCCGCGAAGGAAAGACTCAGAGGGCTTCGGGCAGAGGATGTGTTCAAAAAATTTTCTGCCGAGGAAATAGAGGCATATCTGAAGAAAATGCGGAAAGCAAAGAAAAAAAAGAAAGAATAATTTCCGTTGCCTTGCCAACCCGCCAGATGACAGGTTGTCTGAAATGTGATTCTTCTGATTTCTGTGATTGCCATGATTCTTGTGACAGTCATCATGGTAATCATCTGAATCCTGCAAATCAACAGTTCAGACAAAGGGAACCATGACATTGCAGGGATGGTTTCCCCGGCTTTCCTGATAAACCACAGGGATTTTTTAACCAGGGCTTTGAGAGAACCGACAATCTCTCTGCAATCCCTGCTTACAGTCCTTTATCGCTGCCCCCACTCTGCCTTACTGCGGAATGATGGAACAGAAAAACAGAGCATCTGAGGAAAACATTATGGAACAGATTGTGAATATTCATATTGAGAAACTGCCGGAAGGTTTTTATCTTGCAACTTCCGGGGATGTGCCCGGTCTTGTGGCTCAGGGACGGACAGTTACGGAAACGCTTGAGATTGCAAGAGATGTGGCAAAAAAAATTATGGATGCAAGAGAGGAAAGGGCCGGATGTGCCATAAAATGGAATCCGGTGGGAGAACTGTTTGATTAGCCGCTGATTGTGAGTGCATGATATGGGGCGTTTATCCGGTTTTCGGTACAGAGATATTGTAAAAAGACTGAAAGCATTTGGATTTGCCTTTGACCGTCAGGCTGCCGGAAGTCATGAAATCTGGTACAATGAACAGACTGACAGCTACACAACCATACCCAATCATCCCGGTGATATGCCCGAAGGTACGCTCAGAGCAGTTCTGAGGCAGGCCGGGATTGATGTGAATGATTTTTTGAAAAAAAATTAAAGGGAGAGATCGGGACTCTGCCTCCTGAATCAGAGGCAGAGTCTTTTTCATATGTGTTACAAGTCTGCGTCCCGTAACAGGACTGAATTCTGTTCAGCCAATCAATCCAGACACCCCGGTATGTTCAGGTATTTGCGGAAAATGCAGAGCGCATCCGCGGGGGTGGTCATGCCGTCTCTGTTCACATCCGCACAGAAGGAATCACAATCCAGTCCGGCAGATGTGGGACAGACCAGCATGTATTTGTGAAATGCGTTGAGCGCATCTGCCGGGGTGATCTGGCCGTCTTTGTTTGTATCGCCGTTGCAGGGGGAAACAATCACACAGCCCGGAGTGGCAGACCATGGGGCAATGTCATCTTTCAGTGCGCTCAGGCTTATCTGGGAATCCGTGAAGGTCAGTGCCACATCAAAGGTGAGTTTCACAATCTCACCGGATGCGCCTGCGGCAATCACTTCAGTGCCGCTCACTTTGTATGCGCCGCACCGCAGCGTATTGGCAGAGATGACATTCACATCCAGCAGATAACCGGACGGAACCAGAGAACCTTTTTCAAAACTCTTAAAGGTGAGACCTTCCGGAATGTTGATGTCAAATCCCATTGCCTGCACGTTGCCGGGAGCGTTTTGTATCCGTAACGGAATGGTGACAGGACTGCCCGGAGTAACATATACGGTCGGAAAATCAAGGGAACCGGTGTCGTCCTCAACACAAGTGGATGGCGGCACTTCATCATAAGTGATTTTTATATCATCAATCCAAATCTTCCCAGCCCTGTACATAAACCATGTGAGTGTGGATTTGGTTTGGTTGGGAATTGGAATCGTGTATTCAGTCCAGCAATTATCTTTACCAAAAGATTTGCCCTGACCAAGCACACTAATATCATTAATATTAAAAGCCATAGCCGGGACTGAATTGTACTCATTGCCGTCAAGCTGGATTCTGAATGAAACAGACAAAGCATTGGTCACATCCAATGATATACTCGACATGTCACTGCTGTCACTGTGAATGGATCGGGAAGAATTATAGCCTTTTGCCGTATCAATTTTATAGGTTCCGGTATGAACAAATTCTGGAGGCAGATTGGTATCGCTCTCAAAATCATACGTTTTGGTAGTTGAACCTGATAGGGATACAGGCTTTGCCGTTGTCTTTACTTCGCCGATAGTCAGCACTGTCGAGTCAGTTTGATTCCAAACAATCTCAAACGAAAATTTTGCACTGTCAATGAATTCAAATCTGCTTGCTGTCATGGTATCACTGAATGCCTGAAGGACAGTGCCGCCGTTTATGTCATAATCACCGGTGGATGTTATTACCGAATAGGTTCCGTCATTATTGATGACATATCGGGAATAATACCAAACATCCTCAGAGATTACCTTTGTGCCATTATAGGAATAGGAAGTCGTATAACTTACTCCCCAAATGATATATGGAGATTGAATCCCAATATGAAAGAGTGTAAACAGATTTCCTGTGTTCACTTTCCACTTGACAAAGGAAACAGAATCTCTGAAATCATACTGAGAATTGGACATCATTGCAGCTCCATTTTGAAAATCAATGGCAAGATTGTCGGAATACAATTTCAATCCTTCAGGTGTTTCTTCAGGTGTTGCACAATCTTTTTGATTCCAATTGGAAACAGTTAAGGGAACACTTGTACATTCAGGACAGGGATCAGTCTGTTCCTGCTCAATGGTGATATAATCCGTTTCAATATAATGACCTGTATACCAGCCATAAGAACTTAAGATATAGGAAACAGTTGATCCATTCAGGGGTTCCACGGTGTAAGTTTGTGTTTCATTGTTGTTCAGGGTATAGGTCGTCACTCCGGTTTGAGGATCATATTCCCACAGTTCATCAACCCATTCATCCCATATGGGAGTCAGTAAAGGCATAGTTCCACCAAAGCCGATTGCTGTATATGTATAAACATAATTTCTGTAATCGACATGGGTAATCCTTTTGTCATTTTCAACATCGGCAAGCCAGTTTTCACCTGAATAGTACTGATTGGCATAATGTGCCTTTATCCTTTTTCTGATGGTTATCTTGCCTTTCTGATTGACAGGAATGGGTTTGGTGTAAACAAGACCGCCCCAGTCGGTAGAATCCTGTCCAACTCTGAGAATTCCGTTGGCTTCTGTCACTGTATTTCCGATACTTCCTGCAGGCGCACCTGCTCCGCCTGTTGAAACACCAAGAATCCATTTGGTAGTGTCCAATACACCGTCATTGAAATCATCCTCCAGCAGCACCTTTGTTGCCGCCGCCGCCATATTGCCAAACAGCAATGCCATAAGCATAAACGAACAAACCAGAATCTTTCTCATTTTCCTCTCCTTTTGTGTAAAAAAATAAAAATTCAATACATCCATTCAATCTGTTTCCATGCTCTGCGTCAATGCCTTTTGGAATGCTTCGCATCCGTTTTGACGCATAGCGTCAGCTCTGTGTTCCCACGCGGAGCGTGGGAACAAGAAAACAAAATCCCGCAACTGCTGCTGTGGCAGCCTCACCTCCTTTTTTCAATCTCTTATGATGTCATTTTGCAGGTTCCTGACGGATCCTCCCCTTACTGCTTTGTCTTTGTAAACAATATACGAAACCGGACATGGATTTCTTACAGACTTTAAAAAATTTTTCTGCATCTCACTGTCTGAACTCTGATTTGTCTGATTTTTTCCTTCACGGCAGTCACAGTTTTTAATCCTGCATTTCCTGCATAATCCTGTTCAGACAAAAATAGTATACGAAACCGGGCAGGAATTTCTTACAGCACCTTTAAAAAAAATATTTTATCTGTGCAGATTTGGAAAAGCCCCAAAGGGGCGGATTGATAAAGCCCGGAGCATCGCTCCGGGATACAGATCAAAAAAAATATCCACAAGCCCTGAAAGGGCGAATTATAAACATAATTTCAAAATATTGTTTCATTCCAATTCTAATCCGCCCTTTCAGGGCTGATGAATCTGATGACATTACGAACCCAGGGCTGCACCCTGGGCTGTATCAATTCACCCCTTCGGGGCTTCTGAAAATCCGGCAAATCCTGTTCAGCCAACATGCCCTCATCTTTTTTTCAATCTCATCACCTGCCGCAGAATCAGAATCTGCATCCCCAGAATCAGCACCGGAACAGCAAACATCAGCCAGTGCCATATGCCGGGGTTGCAGTTTCCCTTTTCCGCATTCACACCCGGATTTTTTATTTCCGGAACCTCTGCCATTGTCTGAGCATTCTGCGAATCTGTATTTATGGCAGACAATCCGGGCACTTGTCTGTTTTCAGATTCCGAAATCTGAGATTCTGCCTTTTTCCTGCCATCCTTTTCAGAATCCGGTTCAGAACTCGGTTCAGAATCCGGGGAGTTCAGACTGTGCCTGCCTGCTGAATCTTTCTGCGGATTCTGTTTTTCCTGCGGATTTTCCCGGCTCTGTCCTGTTTTCCCTGTTTCCGGCACTGGCATCTCCGTGTTTTTCTCTGCTCCATACGGAAAAGACGCGGGGCTGCTGTCCAGGGAGGAAGCAGCATTTTTCAAAGGATTCAGATCAATATCTGCGGACAAACCCGAATCCGCATTTGCTGCACTTTGATCGGATTCTGACGGATCTTGTGTGTCTGCATCTGCTTTATCCGTGTCATGCGCATTGGTTTCCTCATCGCGGTTGGAAATTCCGGAAAAAGAACCCGGTGTCACTGACCAGTCTCTGACATCATCAAGCAGATTCTGCACCTGCACATCACAGCTTTTTTCCCCCACCACCTCAAATTCCAGCAGAACAACAACCCCGGATGCGCCCTGAGAAATGGAATTGTTTCCCGCGTCAAATCCGCCAACGCGCACAGTTCCGAAATCCGTGTTGTTTGCGCTGAAATGCGTAAAATTCTGAGTCAGGGAACCGGGAGCCGCTCCTGTGAACCGCAGGACAGTTGCATCATAAACCACCTCAAACCCCAGCGCATTCACTTCATTGGGAACCTCAGCGGCAGATACGGCAAAGCGGATCTTTTCCCCTGTTTTGCCGCGCTGACTGTCTATCCGCAGCACCGAGGCATATGCAGTGTCTGTCATAAGATACAGGATGCACAGGAGCATCAGACAGATCGTTCTGATCGGCATTTTTTGTTCAGATGTCATCATGTTCATCTCCTTTGAAGCAGGTATACGAAAAAAAGCAGGGGAATCTTACAGGCTGACAAAAAAATCGGTTCTTCAATCTGTTTTGCGGAAACACCGGATTCCGGCTTTCGCGGGAATGATCTCATGCCCGGAAACCAGGCATCCGGAAAAATTTGGTGGTGGGTCAAATCCGTTGAACTGAAATCTCCTCCCCCGGCGGGAGGGGCAATGCTGTTGACTTAAGAGACTGCCCTGAAAGGGCAGATTGATAAAGCCCGGGGCAACGCCCTGGGAAAACAGAATAAAATACAATCCAAGCCCTGAAGGGGCGCATTAAAAAATGATTCCGGAATGTTACCGGTATGCAATTCGCCCTTTCAGGGCCTGGATATTTTTTTATCGTTTAGGGACATGGAAAATGCTGATATACCGTTTATAAAAAAGCTGTCCTTTATGGATAAAGTTAATCTTTAATCAAAAACGGTATATTGGGAAGTTCCGAGGCCCTTATTCCCAGGGCGTTGCCCCGGGCTTTACTGTTACGCCCTTTCAGGGCTTTCCTTAAGTCAACAGCATTGGGCGGGAGGGGGAGGGGAGGGGAGTGTTTTTTTCTGCATCATCAACCGATTTGACCCACTGTCATATCGTGTATATTTCTTTTAATTCATTATCTATTTTTTTCATTTGCTTTCCGTTTCTGAAAAATGTAAAATAGCAGGCGTTACGCAGTTGAATTTTAACATACTGATTTTTATGGATGCTGATGCTGCACTGCACAAAACCGGTTCTTTAAAAATCAGACAGTTGAAAAAGCAACCGCAGAATACCGATTCCCCATTGAAAAGATACTTGTAAGCACGCAGAAGAAGTTTTCGTGAGTTCAAAAAACCGGATTTTTTTGAAAAATCCGGTTTTTCCGAAAAAATTATGTTTCAGATCAATGGAGAATTCGCATAACTCCCAAATTCAACAGATATTCTTTTTCAAAACATATGGCATCAGTTATATAACACCGAATCGCCATTGGAACCGCCCTGGCTGATATGCAGATGAACCTGATCGGCCTGCATTGTCAGGTTTGATTTCACGGGCTTTTCCTTCAGCGCGCGCAAAGATAAAGACATAACAAAAAATTGTATCCTGTACGATGATGATCAGAAAAAACAGTTCCGGACGGCGGACTTCCTTTCTTACGGAAGAGGATCGGAGACGGCGGAAAAGGGAAATCATTCTCATTTTCGCCATTATTCTCACGGTTGCCCTGCTGACCTATATGGAAAACCGGCTCATCACCTTTGGCGCGGATTTTCCGGTTTCCAACGCGATCCTGATGTTCATTCTTATCAATGTCAACCTGCTGCTGCTGATCCTCCTGATTTTTCTGGTTTTCCGGAATCTGGTGAAACTGCTCTACGACCGGAAGCGCAAGGTGATGGGAACCAAGCTGCGCACCCGGCTGGCCCTGGCCTTTATTGTGCTCACCCTTTTTCCCACCACCGTGCTGTTTTTCTTTTCCATCAATTTTGTCACCACCAGCATCGGATTCTGGTTCAATGTGCCTGTGGAGCAGGCATTGGAAAACTCACTGAAAGTGGGGCGGGAACTGTACGCGGGAATGGAATCCCGCAACCGTTTTTTTCTGGGCCGCACATCGGTGCAGCTTGTCACCAGAAATCTTCTGGCACCGGATCAGGGGGAAAACCTTGCCCGTTATGTGCGTGTCATCCAGCAGGAATTCAATCTTCATGCCGTGGAAGTTTACAGCAGGGATGCGGTGCGTCTGACCTGTTCTTTTGGGCCGGAACTGGGAAAAGTCCAACCTCCTCCCCTGTCTGCCGACACCCTGCTCCGGTATGGCGGAAAGGAGGATATCCGGACCCTTTCCGAAGATGCAGGGGGCGGGGAACTCAGCCGCACGGTGGGAACCATTCCCTTTGGCCAGCCTTTGTCAAAAGCCCAGGGATTTGCCGTGGTTTCCACCCTGATTCCCGCGGATCTGGCGGAAAATCTGGCAGCCATTTCCAGGGGATATGAGGAATATCAGCAGATCAAGCTGCTCAAACGCCCCATTCAGATTACCTATTATATCACGCTTTCCATTGTGGCCCTGCTGGTGGTGTTCTGCGCCATCTGGTTCGGTTTTTATCTGGCAAAATCCATCAGCATTCCCATCCGGGAACTGGCAGAGGGAACCCGGCGGGTGGCAGAGGGGGATCTGGGGTTCAGCATTGCGCATGTGGGAGATGATGAGATCGGCAGTCTGGTGGAATCCTTTAACCGCATGACCCGTGATCTCCGGGCCAACCGGGAGCAGTTGGAACTTTCCGCGAAAATGCTGCGGCAGCAGAACGCGGAGATTGAGGCCCGGCGTCAGTATATGGAAATTGTGCTCAAAAATGTATCCACCGGCGTCATCAGTCTGGATGCGCGGGGTTTTGTGACCACGGTCAGCAAATCAGCCGAACAGATGCTGCAAATCCGCTCAAGGGATATCGTAAACCGGAACTGGCAGAAACTTCTTTCCGGAGAACATCTGACGCTGGGAGAGGAAATCATGGAAAGACTTTCCCTTTCGCGGGGAAGCACCGTGCAGATGAACCTGCGCGTAAGCATCAGCGGACAGCCCAGAACGTTCATGGCCCATGTCAGTGCGCTGCGGGATGACAGCGGCAGTCATATCGGTGCTGTGATTGTCTTTGATGATCTTACAGATCAGGAAAAAGCCCAGCGCATGGCCGCGTGGCGGGAGGTGGCCCGGCGCATTGCCCATGA
>CAZDIU010000233.1:0-8901 GCA_964505535.1 uncultured Desulfobacterales bacterium
GATGATTCCGGATACCGGCTTTCGTCGGTATGACGGAGAAGCGTAACATCAGTTATGAATATCCTCTGAAAATTCTGTCTGACAGAATAAGACTCACGGACAGAGAAAGCAATAAAAAACCGAAGGTTTTTTTGTTCTGACAAAAAATATGCGTTCAGACATATTTCCCCGAAATGCTATCTTCTGTTGACGCAATCTCTGAGACATGATAATATTGTTTTTTTAATCCAAAACCTTATAACCTGAATCCGGCTTTCCGCGTCCGGATTGGCCTGATTCCTTTGCACGGAGGTATGACAAAATGGCAATGCCTGATCTTACTGTGGATGAAAATGTGGCTCTTCTCACTCTGAACAGCGGAGAAAACCGGTTTAATCCGGATTTTCTGAATGCGGTCATCAGCAAACTGGATGAAATTGAAAAACAGACCCAGGCCCAGACCCTTGTGGTCCGTTCCGCACATGAGAAAATATTTTCCAACGGCATTGATCTGGAATGGCTGGTTCCCGTGATTCAGAAAAGGGACAGTGCCGCAGCCAGGGAATTTTTCTATCTGCTCAATCTGCTTTTCAAAAAAACGCTTACCTCTCCCCTGATTACCGTTGCGGCCATGAACGGCCATGCCTATGCAGGCGGAGCCATCTGGAGCTGCGCATTTGACTTCCGCTTTATGCGTTCAGACAGGGGATATTTCTGTTTTCCGGAAGTGGATCTGGGCATTCCCTTTCTGCCCGGTATGCTGGAACTGCTGAAAAAAGCCATTCCCTTTTACAAACTTGAGGAAATGCACCATCTGGGAGTCCGTCTGACCGCAGCGGAATGCGAAACACATCATATCATCACCAAAGCCTGCCATGTGGACAGTCTCATGGATGAGGTGCTTGCCTTTGCCAAAGGCATAAAGAAAAAAAGAGATGTTGTCAAAGAAATGAAATCCCGGCTCTACAAACATATTGTTGACGCCCTGGATGTGGAGGATGTGCCCTATATTGAATCCGAGCAGTATCACATCGGATAGGAGGTGTGCATGAAAATCTTTGTCACAGGCGGAACCGGTTTTGTGGGCACACATCTGTCAGAACGGCTGCTGGATGCAGGGCATGAAGTTACCGTCACCGGTTCACGCCCCGAGCACAGGACGTTCCGGCATGAGCGTTTCCGCTATATTTCCGCAGATACCTCGGAACCGGGAAAATGGCAGGAAGCGGCTGGGGAAGCTGATGCTGCGGTCAATCTGGCTGGCCGGAGCATTTTCAGTGTCTGGACCGAAAAATACAAAAAAGCCATGTATGATTCCCGTGTGCTGACCACGCGCAATCTCGCGGATGCGCTGCCGAAAGACAGGGAAACCGTGCTGTGCAGCACTTCGGCAGTGGGCTATTACGGCCCGATGGCAGATGAGTTTGTCACTGAAGACAGTCCCTGCGGAAAGGGTTTTCTTGCAGATATGGCAAAGGACTGGGAAGCAGAGGCGTTCCGGGCACAGGAAAAGGGCGTACGGTTGGCAGTGGCCCGGTTCGGCATTGTTCTGGGCAGAAACGGCGGAGCCATGAAACAGATGCTTCCCGCGTACAAAATGGGATTTGGCGGCCCTCTGGGAAGCGGAAAACAGTGGTTTCCCTGGATTCATATTCATGACTTGGTGTCAGCCATCCTTTTTGTGCTGGAAAACAGGGAAATAAAAGGCGCTCTCAATTTTACAGCACCTGAACCGGTGCGGCAGAAGGAGTTTGCCGCTGCTTTGGGAAAAATTCTCTGGCGACCGGCCATTCTGCCAGCACCCGGCTTCATGATCAAAACCGTGATGGGGGAAATGGGGGAATCCCTGCTCTCGGGACAGCGCGCTTTTCCTGTAAAACTGCTTCATTACGGATTTCAGTTCCGGTATCCGGATGTGCAGTCCGCTCTCAAGGAAATCACCGCAAAATAAGGAGACAGTCATGATGACTATGGTGCTGATCCTCATTGGTGTTCTGGTTGTAAGTGCGATCTTCTGGATGATTCTGAGCGGAAAAGGTCAGGATCAGGAAAAGATTGATGATCGGTACAACTGCCATGTCTGTGATGACAGGGACTGCGAATGTCACCGGATGGAAGATCCGGAAAACACATCACAGAATGCTTCCGATGAATCATAGGACTTTTTCCTGCTGTGCACCGCGATTTTTTTACCGCAAAGGACACAGAGATTCTCACAAAGTTCACAAAATCTGTGTCCCTTTGTGCATCAAAAAACCGGATTTTTACGGAAAAATCCGGTTTTTCTGAAAACTTTGTGAGTCTTGGGGTTAAAATGCAAATGCTGCACTCGTTTCAATAAAAGAAAGGATATTGCAAATGGCGGATTTGATGGAAATCATCAAAGGGCGGAGAAGCATCCGCAAGTATGAGGACAAACCTGTTCCGGAAGAGGCTCTGCGCCAGATTCTGGAGGCTGTTCAATGGGCTCCTTCCTGGACCAACTGCCAGTGCTGGGAAGTTGTGGTGGTCAAAGATCCGGAAACCAAACTCAAACTGCAGGAAACCATTGCACCGAAAAATCCGGCCACCAAAGCCATAGCCGCTGCTCCGGTTGTGCTGGCCCTGTGCGGGAAAAAAGGGGTTTCAGGATTTTACAGCAATGCAGCCAGCACCAAATTCGGGGACTGGTATATGTTTGATCTGGGAATTGCCACCCAGAACATCTGCCTGATGGCACATTCTCTGGGGCTGGGAACCGTTATTGTGGGGCTGCTGGATCATGACAAAGCCGCAGCCGTGCTGAATGTGCCGGATACACATGACCTGATGGTACTGATTCCGCTGGGCTGTCCCGCGAAGATTTCCACTGCGCCCAAACGCAGGGAAATTGAGGAATTCACGCATAACGAAATCTACTGAATTCCGCGTCCCTTTTTTCTGAGAGTAAAAAAACCGGGTCTTCAATATGTTTTGTGGAACTCCCGATTCCGGCTTTCCCCGGAAGGATGTTTCACCAGGCAGTCTGCCACAATCTCCACCGGATGGCATACAGTTCCGGTGCGCCCCTGCTCCATCTGCATCCGGCAGGTGGGGCAGTCTGTCAAAGCTGTATCTGCCTGAGACTGATCCATACGGGCAGTCAAATCCAATCCCATTTTCCTGCTCAGATCAAAACTGGCTGCACGCATGCCCCAACTGCCTGCCATGCCGCAGCAAAGACTTTTCAGATTCTGCACTTCCAGTTCCGGCACTGATTTCAGGAGGTTCAGGGAACTGTCTGCAAAAGGCTGAACTTTGAGATGACAGGGCATATGATAAGCCACCTTTGCCGGATAAGGTTTGAGGTGAAGCCTGTCTCTGTATCGGAAAATCAGTTCACTGATGTGAATGATTTTTTCTCTGATCATGCGAATTTCTGCCCGGTCAGCCAGATACGCCCATTCCTGCATCAGGGAAAGACCGCAGGAAGAGCAGGTCACCATGAGATAATCCGCAGTTTGCAGCAGACTGCGCCACTGTCTGAGATTCTGCCGAACTTTTGCCCCGGCCTGATCCGCCATGCCTTTGGACAGCATGGGCAGACCGCAGCAGTGCTGTTCCGGTGTGCAGACACTCATGCCCATGTTTTTCAGCACCTGCACTGCTGCCTGACCGATTTTCGGCTGGATATAACCTGCATAACATCCGGCAAAATAAAGCACCCGCACAGTTCCTTTTCCTTCCACCGGCTGAATCCGTTCAAACAGAGATCGCTCAGAGAAAGAGGGGGGATTCCGGTGTGCGGATATGCCGGTGAAGATTTCCGCTGTTTTCCGGGCAAATGCCGTATTCATCACAGGTTTGAGGAATGCGGAGAACTGCCGCATATGCCTTCCAGCCATTTCTGCGGACGTAAGCAGCCGGTCTTCAGGTGAAGCGCCGAACTGCCGCACATACTGCGCGCGGGCTTCCATTGCCAGTTTGGGAATATTCACAGCCGAAGGGCATTCTTTAAAACAGTTTCCGCATTGGATACACTGAGATATAACCTGCTGAAACGCTTTTTCATACAGGCTGCGATCCGCAAGCGTTCCGCTGATTAATCCGCGCAGGAGATTGGCCTTGGCTTTGGGAGCGGCCGTCCCGTCACGGGTGAATTTGTAAACAGGACACATGCGTGTGGCTGCGGTGACAGTGGTGCATTTGGAACATCCATGACATTTTTCCGCTTCTGTTACAAAACCTTCAGGCCAGAGCAGATTTTTTTCTTTCAAATCCAGCGCATGATACGCAGCACCGAAGCGCAGATTTTTTTTCATCTGATCCGGATCATGCCCGGTTTTGATTTCCGGATTCAGGATTGCTTTCGGGTCCAGCAGGGATTTGCACTGTGCAAAGATTGGCCAGATTTCCGGATACTGACGCCGGATATACGCACTCCGCAGCCGTCCGTCCCCGTGTTCACCGGAGGCGGTTCCGCCCAGAGAATGCACCAGTTCAAAAACTTCATCCGCGAGCGTTTTCAGCAGCGATACATCCTGCGCATCTTTGAGATTGAGCAGAGGCCGGGTGTGCAGAAGTCCTTTGGCAATATGGCCGTAGGTGACAAAAGAGACTTCATGGCGGTTGAGGATGCGGTAAATCCCTTTGAAATAGTCCACCAACTGATCCGTTGGCACAGCCGCATCCTCAATCAGCGCCAGAATTTTTTTCTCCCCTTTGAGTTTGTAGAGAATGGGAACGGCCGCTTTGCGCACAGCCCAGAATTTCTCTTTTTCCGCTGCGGATACTGCTGCATATGCCTGATGACAGAGATTTTCACGTTTGAGAAGTCCTATGACCTCTTCCGCAGACCGGGCACATTCCTCTTTGTCCGAAGCATCAAATTCAATGAGCAGCACATTGTCAATTCCCTGGGGGATTTTGTCCCGGAGTTTTTCATCACTGGCACGGGCCAGTTCCAGCAGGGATTTGTCCATGACCTCAATGCCGGAAGGCTGCATGGGCAGAATCCTCTGCACTGCTTCTGCAGATTTCACAATGTCATTGGAAAAAGCCACCACCAGACTGTCATGGGCCGGTTTGTCTGCAAGACGGAATTTCAGCCGGGTGACAATGCCCAGCGTTCCCTCTGATCCGGCAAAGAGTTTTCCCGGACAAAGCCGCTCATTTTGCACCAGTCCCCGGAGATTGTACCCGGCCACATTGCAGCGCACCGGAGGATAGGCTTTTTCAATCTGCTGTGCATTGTCTGCATACACGCGGAAAAGAGCCTGCAGATGTTCCGGCAGGTCTGCGTATTCCCGCTTTTCCATGTCTGACAGAAACACAGTCTGCCCGGTGCTCAGTACGATTTGGGCATCCAGAATATAATCTGAGACATTGCCGTATTTCACAGAATGCGCACCGCTGGCATTGGTGCTGTACATGCCGCCGAACGTGGCATATTCCCCGCTGGAGGGATCAGGCGGAAAAAAAAGTCCTTTTCCCCGCAGTTCCTCTTCCATCTGGCCGAAGCGGTATCCGGGTTCGCATTCAAAAGTTTTTTCTGCTGTGTTCAGATCAAGAAGACGGTTCATGTATCTGCTGAAATCCAGCACCATGCCGCTGCCCAGAGAGGAACCGCACAGGCCGCTGCCCGCGCCGCGGGGGTGAACAGTAAGGCCGTGTTCTGATGCAAAACATACGGTTTTCACAACGTCATCTGTATTTTTCGGATATACAATGCAGATCGGTTCTTTGCGGAAAATGCTGCCGTCTGTGGACAGCATGTACCGCCGGAGCGGATCGGTGTGCACCTCTCCTTCCAGCATCTGCCTGAGTTCATTAAAGTGATGGAAAGTGTTTTTCTTCATTTCGTTCATTGCAGGAAGCTCGGTAAATGGAAAAGGTTATATTATACCGATTCCCCATTGAAAAGATACTTATAACCAGGCAAAAAGAAGTTTTCGTGTGTTCAAAAAACCGGATTTTTCCGAAAAATCCGGTTTTTCCGAAAAAATTATATTTCAGATCAATGGAGAATTGGTATTATTCCTCTTCCCCGATTTGGGAAAAGGAGAATTTTTGTTTCGCAGATTCTTTTACCCCGGAAACGGAAATCTGTAAAGAATTTGATTTCCGGATGCGGAATATCTTCAGCGCGTGCGTTCATCCATAATGAACAGTTGAATCTTTTGTTGACTGTATGTCTGTTTTCAAATTAAAATGATCTGAAAGAAATCATGAAAGGGGAAAAAACAGTTATGGATCAGAAACTGATCTCCGCATTCGGAAAAATGACCTATGGAATTTATGTGCTGACTGCCGCTTATCAGGAAGAAATCAACGGTATGATCGCGTCCTGGGTATCACAGGTATCCTATGATCCGCCCCTGATTATGGTCGCGGTTCATCCAAACCGCTACACTCACCTTTTAATGCGTCAAAGCAAATCTTTTGCCCTGCATGTGCTGTCAAAGGATCAGAAAGATTTTCTGAAACGCTTCAAGGGGCCTGATCCCAAAGAAAAATTTGCTGCCCTCCAATGGCATCCGGGAAAGACAGGTGCCCCACTGATTGAAGACTGCCTCGCGCGGATGGAATGCGAAATTGTATCTTCCTGCGCACCCGGCAATCATATCCTGTTTTTCGGCAAAGTCATTGACGGGGAAATTCTCTCGGACACCCCCCCGCTGAGCACCGGAGATTATGAGGGAAGGTATCTGGGGAAATCCTGAGATGGACATGATAATAATTCCTTATGACAGGCTCAGTCCCGATGCCCTCAGCGGGCTTGTTGAAGAATTTGCCACACGGGACGGCACGGATTACGGCGAAACAGAAGTGCCCTTGGAACGCAAAACAGCGCAGATCATGCGCCATCTCCGATCCGGCAGGGCTGTGATTGTGTTTGATCCGGATTCGGAAACCTGCAATATCCTGGCCGCTGACGATCCCCGGTTCAGGCAGAAAAAGGCTGACAATCCCCCGGACTGAGCAGAAGATTTTCTGGGGAATCAAATGAAAGCGGATCGTTGTGCATTTCAGACAGACACAGACTCTCACCAGTGTGCCGGAGCGGACAGGAAGGGATTATGCGGATTCTGTTCTGAATGCATCCATGCTGTATCTTCCTGAACGATTTTTTTCTCCGCCAATTCCCCATGCACCATTTGTTTCCGGCAAAGGGGCTGCCACCACCGCGGCAAGACAGGCGAAAACCAAGGCATTGGCCGGAATGTGCAGGTTGAAATCTCCGATGCTGTGGACAAGCAGAGCCGTAATGCCGGACATGCTGCCCAGCGTCATTCCCCGGACCAGTCTGCTGGGATGTTTCATTTTTTCAAAACCGGCCCGGTAAAACGAACCGATTATCCAAATGATGATTACGGCAAGAAACAGACCGGTTTCGGCAAGGAAATGCAGATAATCATTGTGCGCCATATTGTAATAGGCACCCAGCCCCGGCGGCTGATACTGTGTATAAACATAGGCAAAGGTTCCGGGCCCTGAACCCAAAAGAGGATAAGCCCGGATCATGTTGACAGTCCCTTTCCACGCAGTTATCCTGGCCTCAAAACTCGGCATTTCTGTTCCCTGCTCAAAGGTTCGGATTCTTGTCACAACATCCGCTGCCGACAGGATGACCAGCATCACAGGCAGAAAAAGCGTCAGAGCCGTCACAAGCAGTTTTTTGTATCTCAGATTCCGCTGGCGGAGCACAACCATACCCATAAAATAGAGAGCGCACACAGTGCCGATCCATCCGCCTCTGGACAGAGAGAAAATCAGGGCCGTGAACATCAGCACTGCTGCAAAGCCTGTGAATACACGCTTTCCCTCTTTGATTCCGGTCAGAAGAAATCCCAGTGCAAGCGGAATCGCCATTTCCATATATCCGGCCAGGTGATCCGGATTGCCGAAAGATGCGGTCAGACGGTCAGAAACCAGTCCCGGATACGTCCACCAGGGAAAAGGATTCATGCCCCACAGCTTGAACAGACCGAATACGGCCAGAAAGACTCCCATGCCCAGTACCGTATAAATCACCTGACGGAACTGTGATCTGCTGCGGACGGTGTGAATCAGCAGATAAAACCAGACAATGTAATCCAGCAGAAGCATCACAGCCTGAAAACTGCTGAACCGATGCCGGGAAAAAACAGCGGAAACAAGGCAGAGACACAGCAAAGCCGCTATGGGTTTGTCCAAACGCGTTCTGATCCATTCCCATTTCCCGCGCAGGCTTTTGTCTGCAAGAAAAACCGTCAATGCAATGACGGTGAGCATATGAATCACACAGACTGCCCAGCCCTGCACAGCGGCTCTGGCAAGCGGTGTGAAAATCAGCAGAATGCAAAGTATGTATCGGATAATGGCGGGGGCAGGCATATGAAGAAGGCTTTTGTTTGTCTGTATCATTTATCAGGACTTGCACGATTGAAATTGTTTAAAATGTAAATATGATGGATCTGCAAAAAATCCGAATTTCAGTTTGTGTGTCATTCTGGCAAAACCGGGAACCCTGTGCTTTCAAGCTGCTATGGGTTCTGACTTTCGCGGGACTGACAGGATTTATGAATTTTTCCAGGATCATCAGCAGGATCATCAGATAGATAATTTTTGCCTTTCAGTCGCGTTGGCTGACTGTCTCTTCTCCAGAACTTCCCTTTCAGCAGCAAGCTCGGAAAGAAGATCGTTGATCGTCCATTGTTCGGAAGTCGGAGTCAGCACAGCCCACAGGGGGCGTTTCATTCCGGATTTCCGGCATCCGTCCATAAGCCGGTGCAGTTCACATTCCTTCACACCGCATACAATGATGGCTCTGGGCAGATCAGAAGATATGCCCCATCCGCTTTTGTCCGGAAGATGGGCCAGTGTGCCGACCTTTTCCCCTGCCTGGGTCCGGCTGACCCAGACCAGGGGCAGTTCCCTGAGTCCGATCATTTCCAGAAGCTGAAGAAATTTGGGCTGCACCTG
>CAZDIU010000234.1:0-8850 GCA_964505535.1 uncultured Desulfobacterales bacterium
GAACCGGAAGGATTTCCGGCCAAAGGAATTCTGAAATGCTTTCAGCAGGGCTGTTCGGACTGCCTGTGACAGACAGGAAAAGTGATGAATACCGAAAAAATAATCTTTCAGCAAAAGCGTATCGCACACTGGGATATGGTTTCAGATTTTCACAAAAATCCCAGACGCATTGGCAGTTTTTATCATCAACTGCTTGCCCGTTATTACCAATTTCTGGTTCCTCCGGGACTGAAAATTCTCGAACTGGGCTGCGGTCACGGAGATTTGCTGGCCGCTTTGAATCCCTCTGTGGGTGTGGGCCTTGATTTTTCCAAAAACATGATACGCACAGCCGCAAAAAAACATCCGGAACTGCTTTTTATTCAGGCAGATGCACATGAGATTCCGCTCAAAGAAAAATTTGATGTGATCATTCTGTCTGATCTGGTCAATGATCTCCGGGATGTGCAGATTCTTCTGGAAAATCTCCATCCTGTCTGCCACAAGGGAACCCGTGTGATTCTGAATTGTTACAACAATCTGTGGCGGATTCCCCTGTCTGGTGCCAAATTCATGAAACTTGGAGCCATGACGATGGAGCAGAACTGGTTTTCTCCCGATGACATGCGCAATCTTCTGCATCTGGCAGATTTTGAGGTGATAAAATACAGCCCTGCAATTCTGTTTCCCCTGAAAGTCCCTTTTCTGTCAGAACTGCTCAACCGTTATCTGGCAAAATTTTGGCCCATGCACTGGTTTGCCATGACCAGTTTTATGGTGGCAAGACCTGTGCGGTATTCTGAAAAAAAATCTTTCCCCTCAGTTTCCGTTATCGTGCCTGCGCGCAACGAGGCCGGAAACATAGAAGATATTATCAAAAGAATCCCTTTGATGGGGGAAAAAACCGAAATTATCTTTGTGGAAGGCCATTCACAGGACAATACCTATGAAACCATTGAAAAAATGATTGCCCATTATCCGGAAAAAAACTGCCGTCTGTTCCGTCAGTCCGGAAAGGGAAAAGGCGATGCCGTGCGTCTGGGATTTGACAGCGCGCAGGGGGACATTCTGATGATTCTGGATGCGGATATGACGGTTCCGCCCGAGGATCTGCCCCGTTTTTATCATGCCATTGCATCCGGAAAAGGGGAATTTGTCAATGGGTCCGGCTGGTGTATCCGCTGGAAAAAGAGTCCATGCGCTTTCTGAACATGGTGGGCAACAAGTTTTTCAGTCTGGCCTTTTCCTGGCTTTTGGGACAGCCCATAAAAGACACCCTGTGCGGCACAAAGGTTTTATGGAAAAAAGACTATGACCTGATTGCCAAAAACCGGGATTACTTCGGCGAATTCGATCCCTTTGGCGATTTCGATCTCCTGTTCGGTGCGGCAAAACTCAATTTCAAAATTGTGGAAATCCCCATCCGGTACCGGGCCAGAACTTACGGGGACACGAATATTGAGCGGTGGAAACACGGGTGGCTGCTGCTGAAAATGGTGGTGTTTGCTGCCAAACGTATAAAGTTTATATGAGGTTGTCATTGTATGGAAAAGAATGAAAATGAAATATCCCACGGCAGTTTTCTTGCTGAAAATGATCCGGAAAAAATCTGGGGATGGGATACGCCTGCCGGAAAAATCCGGGCAGAACGAAGAGCTGAACTGATTATCGGCGGTGCTGGACTGAAATCGGGAATGAAGGTTTTGGAAATTGGGTGCGGAACCGGTTTTTTTACAGAAATGTTTGCACAAAGCGGGACAGAGATTCTGGCTGTGGATATTTCGGATGATCTGCTGAAAATTGCCAGAAAACGCGGACTGGCGTCTGAAACCGTCCGGTTTGTCACTGCGCGGTTTGAGGACTGCGATGCACAGGGGCCTTTTGATGCTGTCATCGGTTCTTCCATTCTGCATCATCTGGATATTGAAGCCTCTCTTGCCAAAATTCACAGTCTGCTCAGACCGGGCGGGATTATGTGTTTTGCAGAACCCAATATGCTCAATCCCCAGATTATGATTCAGAAAAATATCCCTTTTATAAAAAAAATCATGGGCGATTCACCGGATGAAACCGCTTTTTTCCGCTGGTCTTTGGGCAGGCTTCTGAAGAGAAAGGGATTCACGGATATTCAGATTGTGCCATTTGACTGGGTTCATCCCTATACACCTGTTTTTATAATGGAATACATTGAAAAAACAGGAAGAATCACTGAAAAAACACCTTTTCTCAAAGAATTTGCAGGATCACTGCTCATATCCGGCAGAAAGATTGTTTTTTGACATAACAATATGATGAAAAGAAATTTCCCGAATGGAGAATCCGGAAAATAAAACTGCACACCCCTTTTTCTTATCTTCTGTCCGGAGGCGTATCATTCAGAAGTTTTGCACCGGAATTTCTGTTTGAAACAATTCACAAAATGGAAAACAAAATGAATCCGGTGATGAATTTCTGGGCAATGTTTGCAAGCATTGTTCTTGTAAAGATATAATATTGGAAGTATAATTTATATCTGATATTGCTGTAAAAATTTTGAAAAGAAAAATATTATGGAATATAATTCAGAAAACCGGCTTATCGATCTGGACAGACCGGCCAGGCAATTGTCTGTTTCGCTTATATCCCCCATGTTCAATGAAGGGAAAAATATCGGGAACAACCTGAAAAAACTGTTTGAAGCACTGGATAGACTGCCATATCCAGTTGAATTCATTTTGGTAAACGACGGCAGTACGGACAACAGTCTTCAGGAGGCCGAACCTTTTATTGGGAACCATGAAAATTTCAGAATTGTCACCTATGCATCCAACCGGGGGCGGGGATATGCTATCCGACAGGGGATAACGTATGCAAAGGGTGAAATTATTGTTGTTACGGAAAGTGATTTGTCCTGGGGCACGGATATTGTTGAACGCATGGTTGAATCACTTGTCAGGGACAATCTGGATGCAGTGGTGGCTTCTCCCCATGCTGCAGGCGGAAGACTGGAAAACATTCCGTTCATGAGAAGATGGTACACCAAAATCGGAAACAGAATTTTGCGCCTGCTGATGCCCGTAAAACTGACAATGTATACCGGAATGACAAGAGCCTACCGATCTGAAATCATAAAACATCTGGATTTGGAATGTGACGGAAAGGAACTGCATCTGGAAATTATCAGCAAACTTTCAGCTCTGGGATACCGCATTGGAGAAATTTCTGCCACCTTGTCATGGGAAATTTCCCGAAAAAAACGGAAATCCGGCTTTAATGCCAAACGCTATATTCTCTCCCATCTGACCTTTGGCCTTGATGAATCTCCAATGCTTGTACTGGCTCTGGTGAGTTTTTTCTTTATCTTTTTGGGCGGTATTTGTGGGATATATCTTTTTTTTCTTTCTTTTTCCGGGATTCCGGTGGCCGGACGGCCTCTGATTCATTTTTCCATGCTCTCTGTTCTTGTGGGACTTTTTATGCTGGTTTTCGGATTTCTGGCCCAGCAGAACAAACGTTTGGAAAGACAGTTGCACCGTCTGCAAAATGAAGTCATGAAAAAGTGTTTCCCGGAGGAAAAATGAAAAAATTTGATCGTCAGAAAGCGCTTGCACATGGAATCATCCATGATGAGGATCATGAACGGAATTGCAATCGGCTCAGGGGACTGTACGGGAAAGTGGCCGCGATCCAAAATGATCTGATTGTGCGGCACTGCAAAGGAAACACTGTGTTGGATGTGGGGGCAGGATATGGAAATCTGACACGGCAGTTGCGTGAGGCAGGCAAAAAAGTGATCAGCCTTGAGGTGGATGAAGAAAAGATCAAAAGGGCTTTGGACTGGTTTGGCACAGAAATCCGCTTTTTGAATTTCTATGACTGGGATGGAAAAAAAGAAAGTGTGGATACCATTGTTTTTCGGGAAGTTCTGAACCATCTTGATATGGACAGAGCTTTTGAAAAAGCTTTTTCTGTTTCGAAATGCAGATGCCTTGTGTTTCAGGGAACAGAAATCCTCCCTCTGCGTATGGCAAAAAAGCTGTATGGTCATGAAGAATATCAGCAAAAACAAATCGCTGATATTGCTGAAAGTCTGAGAAAAAGAGGTTTTTCTGTCCGTCAGATTCTGTACAGCGATACCGTTGCCTTTCCTCTTTCCGGCGGCTGGTGGGGACACTGCTGGGCACCGGCTTCCGGAATTTTTGATTCTGCCATACTGAAGGCGGATCGGATTATTACCAAAGTGATTCACCTGCTGAACGCAGAGAAATATTTTTGTTTTCGCGCTCTGATTGTCGCTGACAAACCAATGTCATTAACTTGAGACTCCCCTCCCTTGAGGGAGGGGAATGTCAGATTCTTAAGTCAATGGCATTGGCTGACAAACCATAACCGCATTTTGTGAGACAGTGTGAGCATCTGTGAAGCATTTGATCAGAAATTCTTTCATATTTATAGCAAAAACCGTTCTGTCCCTTATGGCTGTCTCATTCTGCATCTATTTTTTTTATCAGAACCGGGAAATTGTGAGGCAGGTATGGAACCTGACCTCATACAGGGATATATCTGTTTCCGTTCTTTCAGGAATTTGCGGTTTTTTTTTGTTTCCGGTCTGTATTGGGCAACTGTACCGTGGACTGAATGACAGGATTTCGGATTTCGATTTCAGAAAAGCTGCCAAAATACATTATGTTTACTATATTTCGAATGTGTTTAAATATATACCCGGAAAAATATCAACAATGCTTGTACTCCTTGATGAGGGAGGCAGGAAGGGGCTGAACCGTGCCATGCTTTTTCAGGCATGGTTGGGAACAAACGGCCTGACACTTTTGATTTCCACTGTTTTGGCTCTCGGTGTGATTTCTCCCTTTATTGATAACAGCGGATGGAATATTTTTATAACAGCAGTTGCGGTTCTCTGCATTTCCGTGACAATAATTCCCGGCACAAATGCTTATCTTATAAAAATAATTCTTTTTCTTTTCAAACGGGATAATCAGAATGTCAGGCCATTCAGTTTTCCAAGTCTTATAAATGCCCTGATTCTGCAAATTGTCGGTTGGATAAGTATTGGTTTCAGTTTTGCGGTTATCAGCAATGCCTGGATTCCAATGGAAATGGGCAGATTCTGGCTGACAGTACTGGCATATCCTGCAGCCTATGCAGCCGGTTTTCTGGCATTCTTTACTCCTGCGGGGCTGGGTGTCAGAGAAGGTCTGCTTACCGTTTTTCTTCTGAAGATGATGGATGGCAGCGGCAGCCTCAGTACGGACAGCACGGCGATTGTTCTTTTCATCGTTGTCATGCATCGGGTGATTATGACAGTAGTTGATGTTTTTCTCTTATGTTTTGGATTTGGACTCTCTTATTTGCTTTCCTTTGGGGAAAATCTTTCTGAAAAATGATATTTTATGGAAAAAATTATAAATAATGAGCCAGTGAAATCAGATGCGGAAGAAATGGTGAATGTGAATTTTTCTGACAAGAAAATTGTCATCACCCTTATTCTGCTGTGGATATCCGCGTTTGCCCTGTATGCACAGTCCATTGGATTCGGATTCATCAATTTTGATGATTACACCATTCTGCTGGGACGTCCCCATCTTTACAATGAGAATTCCTTTCTGTCGAGTCTCAATCAGATTCTTTTTCAGTCCTTTCCCAGAGAAGGGCCTATGCTTCTTCGGGATATTTCCTGGGCGATTGACAGTTATCTCTATGGATTCAAAAATCCTGTGGGCTATCATCTGGGAAATGTGCTGCTCAACAGTTGCAATATTGCTCTGCTCTTTGTTTTTTTGCTGATGGCAGGCTGGTCTTGTTTCTATGCCCTTGCCATCACAATCACCTATGCTGTTCTGCCTCTCCATGCGGAAACCGTATGCTGGGTCATGGGCCGGAAAGACCTGCTGGTGACATTTTTCATGCTGACGGGACTGATTCTCCAGACCCTGTATCTGGAAACCTCTAAAGAACAGACAAAAAAAATTTTTTACGTTTCAGGGCTGTTTGTCACTCTTCTTGCACTGCTTTCCAAAGTCAACGCACTTACCTGGTTTCTGGTACTTGCCGCATACCATCTTTTTTATCCGTATCTTAAAGGCCGATGTGATGCTTCTGCTTCCATTTCAATGGCACAAATCAGAAAGGTGATCCCCAAATACATACCCCATCTTCTTATCAGCCTGTTTATCTATTTCTGGTATAAAAAACTCCTTGGGGATATGGGGGAATTGGAGAAAGGGCCGGATATTTCCTGTCTTGAACATTTCAGGAATTTGATGCTGTTCACCCCTCTTGTAATTGGAATGTATGCAAAACTTGTTTTTATACCATACGGGCATTCTGTTTATTATTCATGGCCTAGCATACATCAGGAACTGGAACCGGTTTATATGATTTTGTCCTTTATCATTTTGTCTGCCCTGATCTGCGCGTATGTTGCTCTTTACATCAGGCGAAAGAATGTTTTTTTCTATGCACTGATATTCTTTCTTCTCATGATTCCCTATCTGAACATAACTTATTTTGGCATATGGCTTGCCAACCGCTATGCCTACTTTGCCTCTTTCTGTTTACCGGTTATTGCCGCTTTTTTCATTGCTGATGCGGCAAAGCGGATTTCAATGTCCGGAAAATATCTGATTTTTATTCTTTGGATGTGCTTTGTGGCTGTGAGCCTGTTCCGCACACTTTACTGTCAGCAGGTATGGAAGGATGATCATTCACTGTGGAAGTATGAAACCGGTTTGAAAAATCCCTCGCTCATGGCTTTTGCCTCCCTTGCCTATTCCTATGTCCGTCAGGCACAGGAAGAGAGTGAACCGGAAAAAAAAGAGGAATTTTTCAGACAGGCAGAAAAAAATATTGAAAAAGGTTTTCATCAGTTTAAAATTTCCAAACTCAGGGAAAGCACGCCTCATCTGTTTCAGCTCTATTTCCTGCAGGGAATGATGGCTCAACTGAAAGGAGAAAGTTTTAATGCCCAACTGTCTTTTTATGCAAAAGCCTATGAACTGAAACCGGAACGCAAAGAGTGTGTGTGGAAGATGGCAGAAATTTACTACCGCATTGCAGAAAATGAAGATGATATGGATAAAAAAAAGGAAAAGGCCCAACTGTCTTTATCCTATTTTGAAAAATACATCTATCTGACAAAAAATGATCGTCAGGCCGCAGCGTCAAACCTGGCACTTTTGGAAAATGCCTATGATACTGATTTTCCTTTTCTGAGGACAAAAACAGCCCCTTTGAGAAGGGAGCTTATGCAAAGGACAGACCTCTGACAGATGCAGACAGTTCATCATGTGAAATTCAGCAGAAATTTTGCACAGGATTTCTGTTTGAAACATTTCACAAAATGGTTCTTTAATCTGTTTTGTGGAAACACTGGATTCCGGCTTTCGCCGGAATGACGTCATCCCTGTGAAAGCAGGCATCCAGAAAAATTTTTCACAAAAATCATTGAAGAACCAACAAAATGAATCCGGTAATGAATTTCTGGGCAATGTTTGCTGGCATTGTTATTGTAAAGGCATGACACACTTTGACTGCCAAGAATATTTCATATAAAAATCAAGGAATCTTCGGGATACGGTATGATATTTTTGTCTGCCTTTTCCTGACTGTATCTGTTCTGGCCGTGTACTGGCAGATAAAAGATCATGATTTCGTGGGATTTGATGACAATCTGTACATTACGGAAAACCCCTATGTGCTGAAAGGTCTCACCTCTGAAAGTATCCGATGGGCTTTCAGTTTCAGCGAAAAAGACAGAACCTACTGGCATCCGCTGACATGGCTTTCCCATATGCTGGATGTGGAACTGTACGGAATGAATCCGGGCAGACATCATCTGGTTAATCTTTTACTTCATATTTTTAACACATTGCTCCTTTTTTCCGTTTTCAGAAAAATGACCGGTGAAATATGGAAAAGTGCATTCATTGCCTCATTGTTTGCTCTGCATCCTCTGAATGTGGAATCTGTGGCCTGGGTAGCGGAACGGAAGAATGTTCTGAGCACCTTCTTTTGGATGAGTTGCATGTTTTCTTATGTTTATTATTCTGAAAAACAAAATTTTTACAGATATTTAACTGTAATTTTTGCATTTTTGGCGGGTCTGCTTGCCAAACCCATGCTTGTCACCCTGCCATTCGTTTTTTTATTGCTGGATTACTGGCCTCTGAAGCGTTTCGATTTCTTCCATCCAGACAGAAAACAGAGGATTATCCGACTCATTTTTGAGAAAATTCCTCTTATAGCCATATCTTTCATATTTGTCTGTATGACAGTTTCCTCACTTCAGCACAATGAAATTTCTTCTCTCGCCAAGCAATTTCCTTTGAAACTCCGCATGGAAAATGCCTTGATATCATACTGGGTTTATATTGGCAAAATGCTGTATCCCGCCAATCTGTCCATTTTTTATCCGCATCCGGCATCCATTCCCCTGTGGCAGAGCATCGGAGCCGGAATTCTTCTGATCTGCACATCGTATCTGTTCCTCCGGATAATGAGACATAAACCTTACGCGATTACCGGATGGTTATGGTATCTGGGAACACTTGTTCCGGTTCTGGGCATAACAAGAGCCGGAAGATGGCCGGCTGTGGCAGACCGCTGGACGTATATTCCGTTGATTGGGATTTATGTGCTTATTGCATGGGGAGGATATGATCTTATAAAAAAATGGCGGTGCAAAAAAATTGTAATCGCTTCACTTACAGTTCTGCTGCTGTCAGCGCTTATGATAAGGTCATTTTTTCAGGTCAGATACTGGGCCGACAGTTTTTCCCTTTTTTCACATGAGGTTGAGATAAATCCGAATAATTACGTAATGCATTATAATCTTGGATACATGTACAATGAGGATGGCAAAAAAGACCAGGC
>CAZDIU010000235.1:0-8835 GCA_964505535.1 uncultured Desulfobacterales bacterium
CCAGAACAGTAAAAATATATGCCTGAATCATGCCGGTCAGCAGCCCCAGCAACTGCAGGAGCACCGGAAAAATCAGGGGGATGACGATCAGTAAAACTGCACTGATCATCGAACCGCTCATCACATTGCCGAACAGACGGACGGCAAGGGCCATTGTCCTGCTCAGTTCTCCCATGATGTTGAAGGGAAGCATGATCGGAGTCGGACGCATGTAATTCAGAAAATAGGGAAAAAATCCCACATGGGCAATGCCGTAAAGGGGTGTGGCCAGGAATACGCACACAGCCAGGGCAATGGTGGTGGACAGGGAACCTGTCGGTGACTGAAATCCGGGGACTGCCCCAAGAAGATTGGATACGGCAATAAAGAGAAACAATGTTGTCAAAAAGGAATACAGGCCCCGGACTTCATATTTCAATATCTCCCTCAACTGCTGCTGTACAGCCTCAACAATGGATTCAAGAAGATTCTGCCAGGGGGGAATGCAGACCTCTGTGCTGAGATTTCTTGTCACCAGCCAGGAACACAGCGTCATGATCCCCATCACGAGCCAGGTGAAAACAATGGTTGCATTCAGGGTGACAGGGCCGTATGACCAGCAGATGAGATTGTCCGGACTGATTTCCATGATTTTATTCTCGGAATTTCTTATTTTTTATGATTTTTCTGTATTCACAGTCTGACAGACCGAATTTCCGGGTCAGCACAGATCGCATCAGAAAGAAGGCCGCCAGGGTAAAAAAAAAGAAACAGCATCCTTTCGCATGACCAGCCAGAAACCGATCAGGGCACCAGACAGCCGCACCAGCCAACTGATTCCCAACCAGAATTTGGGTCTTGAACAGGAGGGAATCCGGCACAGGGTCCACCACAGTCCGTAAAAATAGAAACTGCCGATGGCCATGCCGACTGCCGCGGCAAGAACCCGGTGCAGAAAATCATTCCACATCATTTTCCCGCTCCTGACTGATCAGGTTTTGCTGCCGGGAAACCCAGAACCACGCGTTGACGCAACCCGCGACAATGCCGATTATCATCATCATAAGGGTCCATGAGGGAGGGCCGGGCCATTTCAGATCAATCCAGATGCCTGCGAAAATTCCGGCCACTGCGGGAATGGCGACGGACCAGCCCACCACCCCGAACAGCCCAAGCCCGAACCAGGCCTGGTCAGACGTTTTCCCCCGGGAGCGGATTTTCCGCTTTTCCCGCAATCCCACTTCGTCAGCAAAACGCTTTGATTTACCCGGATCTTCAGGCATTTTTGCAGAACTCCATGAACCGTTTCACAAAATCCGCTTCCAATCTGGCAACAGCCGTACGCGTCCTTCGCTCTCTTTCGTCAATGTCGCTGATCATTTTTTCAACAGCTTTTTTCAATGCTCCCAGTTCTCCTTTGACTGCCATTTGTGTGGCAATGGCAACCTGATCCCCCTGCTTTGTCAGGATGCCGCCGTTGAGGGCAACGAATTTTTCTTTTCCGTCCGGCGTTTTGTAAGAAACTATTCCCGGAACCAGGGCTGTTGCCATGTCTGTATGACGGGGCAGCATACAGAAACTGCCCAAAGGACTCTCGGCTGTCACCCTGGTGATCTCCTCGTTGAGAAAAATTTCAGATGTCTGACAGATGGTCAGTTTCATGTGCACCTCTCACTGCGGACGCTCAGCCGGAAATATTCTCCAAAGGCAAACCCAGCCCCGGCGCTTAGGGTCTGCAACAAAATAACCTGTTCCAAACCCTTACTCACCCCTTACACCAATTCGCCATTGATCTGAAACATAAATTTTTCAGAAAAACCGGATTTTTCGGAAAAATCCGGTTTTTGAACTCATGAAAACTTCTTTTTGCCTGCTTATAAATATCTGGCAGTGGGTCAAAGCGGTTGATGATGAGAAAAAAACTCTCCCCTCCCGCGGGGGAGGGGAATATCAGAATAAACCGATTTGACCCACTATCAAATATTTTTTCAATGGAGAATCAGTATTACTTGGCATTTCCGGTTTTTGCCTCATCTATGGAACCGATCATATACAAAGACTGCTCAGGGTACTGTGAGAACTCCTCATTAAGGATGCGTTCACACCCGGCCACCGTATCTTCAATATTGACCATGCGCCCCCCGTACCCCGTGAACTGCCGCGTGGTGAAAAAGGGCTGGGTCAAAAAACGCTCCAGACGCCTTGCGCCGGAGACAATCCCGCGATCTTCCCTTGACAGTTCCTCAATGCCCAGCATGGCAATGATGTCCTTGAGTTCCTCATAGGTGGCAAGGGTTTTTCTGACTTCTCTGGCCACCTCATAATGCTTTTTTCCCACGATTCTTGGCTGGAGCATGGCAGAACGGGACTGCAGCGGATCCATGGCCGGATAAAATCCTTCACTGGCCCGCTTTCTGGACAGAACAACGGAGGCTGACAGATGGGAAAATGTGTGGACAGCAGAAGGGTCTGTCAGGTCATCGGCAGGGACATAAACTGCCTGAATGGAGGTGATGGCCGCTGTACGTGTGCTGGCGATGCGCTCTTCCAGTTCTGCCAGTTCAGTCGCCAGTGTCGGCTGATACCCCATTCGGGCCGGAAGACGCCCCATAAGCCCGGACAGTTCAGAACCGGCCTGCACAAACCGGAAGATATTGTCTATGAGAAGCAGGACATCCTGATTCAGATCATCCCGAAAATATTCGGCCATGGTCAGGGCTGAATGGCCCACCCTGAATCTTGCGCCCGGAGGTTCATTCATCTGCCCAAACACCATGACCGTATTCTCAAGCACTCCGGCCTCGCGCATTTCCCGGTAAAGTTCCTCTCCCTCCCGGCACCGCTCGCCGATTCCGCAAAAGATGCTCATGCCCCTGTGCTTTCCCGCCATGTTGTGAATGAGTTCCGTGATCACCACCGTTTTTCCAACCCCTGCGCCTCCGAACAGCCCGGCCTTTCCCCCGCGCTCCAAAGGGGCCAGCAGATCAATGGCTTTGATCCCGGTCTGAAAGATTTCTTCACCTGTAACGCGCTTAACCAGGTCAATGGGCCGATGGTGAATGGATCGGCGTTGGACATCTTTGGGAGGTTCCATGCCGTCAATCGGAGCGCCAAAGACATTCAGCATGCGGCTGAGGAGGGATTTGCCCACCGGGATTTTCAGCGGTTCCCCGTCACTCCACACCCTGTCACCGCGGGACAGTCCTGCTGTGCCGGTAAGGGAGATTCCTCTGAGAGCATGTTCATCCAAATGCTGAGCCGCTTCAATGATGACGTGATCGTTTTCGCAGGCCCGGAACAGGGTGTTGAGCGGCGGAACCGATTCGGAAAAGGAAATGTCAACCACACTCCCGCGAATCGCGGAAATCTCACCAATGTATTTCCTCAAAGCATCATTTTGCATCAAGTTCTCCTTCACCGCTGTCATCCGGACGCATCAACACTTCCTGTAAGGTAACGCCTATTATTCCAATTCATGCTCCATCCATACCTGCCCATGATCTGATTGTCAAGCCTGCCGGAATGGTCATAGTTGGAAGTTCAGAATTCTGTCATGACCTGTTTCCCCCCACATTTTCATGCCCCTCTTTGTAATGCCGCACCAGTTCCTCCACGGTCTGACCGTCCGGAAATGTGGCAATGGGATTGATTTCCAGCAGTTGTTCCCATGCCTGTATCGCGGACTGTTCATCTTTGAGATCATGCAGCAGAACAATGCCTTTGTTCATTCGGGAATTCTGATGTTTCGGATCAAGGGAAATGGCTTTGCTGAACATTTCCACTGCTTTTTCCGGCTGTCTGTTCCCCCGGTACATGATGCCCAGATCAGTCAGCACATCCGGGCTGTCCGGCGCCATGGCCAGCGATTTTTCATACGCGTAAATGCATTCTGATACTGCTGACTGTCAAAATACGCGTTGCCCAGCCGTGTCCATGCGTCCGCATTTTGCGGATTTTTAACAGTTTCATCTTCCAAAGCCTGAAACATCCGGGCCGGCATTTCCTCTGAAGCAGATGGTTTTCCTTCGGCATGAGGCACGGTTTTCATCACACCGAAGACGGTTCCGGCGATAAAACCGATCACCAGAGTGGCAATGGCAATGCCGTATGCAGATGTACAACAGAATGCTTCTCCGCAGGCAGATCTGGCTGCGCTGTTTTCTCTTTTTTACCCATAAAAATAGTGTTTTCCTTTCTTCTGATTTGTTTGCAAAAATTGTAAAAGCAATTTCTGTGCCATAGAAAACCAAACTTGAAACATTTTATGCTATTTACTGAAAAGAAAGTACCAAAGGAGTGCCAAACTGAAAGTTTGGCAGTGTCTGACGGCTGACAGTCAGGTCACAAACTTTCAGTTTGTGACTCCTTCAGACAATGAAAATCGCCTTATTTGGTAATAAATAGCCTTATGCTGAAATTTTTTTCAAATTTCATATTATGGCGCACGCAGCAGCCGGTCTTCAATTCCCTGTCTGTCTGAAACATAAGCCAGTTCAAGGCAGTCGAGAATGAGTTTTGCTGCTTTTAAATATTCGACAAGCAGATCGGCTTCTTTTTTCGTAAATTCATATAGTTTGAGCGGAAAATATGTTTCAGCAACCTTTGTCAGTTTATCCTCAAATATTTCCCGTTCGTTTCTATCCGCCTCCGGTAAAGGAACAGACAGATTTGAAAGTGCCTGATGAAGTCCGGTCATACCCATAGGTTGACTAATATTCAGAAGCAATTCGCAAAGGCGGGAGCGGTTGAGGATTAGGTCGCTGACGAGGTTAAGGTCGCGGGCGAGGTCAAAGTCGCAGGCGAGGTCAAAGTCGCAGGCGAGAGCGCGGGCGAGGCTGAGGCTGATGCCGAGGGTGCGGTCGCTATCGATGACGATGCCGATGTCTATTTGCAAAAAAACAGAAATCATCATTATTCTTTTATCAAGAGATTTTTTATCAAGTTTCATTTTTTCCGCTTCTGCTTCGGCCCATTGCAGGAAAGATGAAATTTTTCTGTTTTGTTCAGCAATCCTGTTGAGTACGCTGATAAACGCCTCAAAAAACTCATCCGCATTGTCCAGCAGTTCTGCCGTGAGCAGAAAAACCTCCTGCCAGCTTTCATCTCTGAAATGTTTTCCAATGGCTTTTGTTAATTCCCCTGTATGCGTCACCAGATATTTTGCTGTGTAATATTCCTGAAAGGTGAGATGGGCAAAGGAATAAATCCCCTGCGCGCGCTCCACAAAAATGCCGTGCTGGGCTTCAATGGCTTTGATAACGGCAAGTCCGTCAATATTTTTTTTGCTACTATTGGCGGAAGGCAGAAGTTTCAGATAATCCGTCACTTTTTGGGCAAGATAATTCTGTTTAAACAGATATTTCTGTGCATCAAAGGTTTCATACGCAATTTTTTCAAACATTTGCCGTTTTCTGCCCAAAGAAAGTCCCCGGTAAATCTCATCCCGCCTGATCTGCCTGGATGTGTCCCATTTTCGCAGCAGAGCATCCAATGCCTCTTCATAAATTTCGGATCGGCGTGCCGGGAAATTCAGGGTTTCGTTAAAACCGATACACAGGAGTGTCAGCAAAAGAGGATTTTTTGCAAGTTCCTGAAGGCGTCTGTTCCGGGATTCTTCAAATTCCTTTAAAAAACTGTCTGCAATCCGGCCTGCTCCGGTAAACCATTTATAGACAAATGCCGTGATCTGCTCTTTGTCAAAATCTGCCATTTCAACATAGATAAAATCTTTCATGCGGTATTGTGCAGCAGCAATCCGGCAGGTGATGACAAATCTGTTTTTCGGCTTTTTGTTCCCGTCTTTATCTATCTCATATCCCCATGTTTTGCAGAAATCCATGACCTGTTTCTTTACCCGTTCCTGATTTTCTTTGCTGACTTCATCCAGACCATCCAGAAGGATCATTGCCCTGCCTTCTTTCAGAATGGTGCTGATAAAAGGAAACGCGTCCGGGAAATCAAAAATGTCAAACTGCTCCGTGATAAAATCCGGCAGGTTCTTCCCGGAATCCGCAAAACTCCTGAGGGGAACAAAAATCGGGATACAGGGCAAATCACCCTGAACTGCCCTGAGCAGCGCGTATTTCATAAACGTGGTCTTGCCCGCGCCCGGTTTGCCAAGAATGAAGAGTTTTGGAATTTTTTGCAGTGCTTCCAATCCGTCCAGAGTTTCCGCTGTGTGTCCAAAAGACAAATCTCTGCGGAACATTTCTTCCAGTTTTTTCATGCCGGTCTGCCGAAGTGCAGACGGAGTTCTCAGTACATTTAAACGGGTGTAAATTCCCTCCAGTTCCACAGGCGAATTCATGCGCCATACATGCAGAAATCCGTATGTTTCTTTTACCCGGCGAAGGTATTTTTTCAGTGGTTCCGGTTCTGTCAGTTCCGCGTCTGCCCTTATAAACAGACTGCGGACAGACCAGAAATCCGGCGCGCGCTGGGCAAATTCCACTTCCATAAACCGGGGAAGCACCAGAAGCAGACGACCGGGAAGATTGTCCATCAGGGTATTGCGCACTTCGTTCATGCGCTGGAAAAAAACAACCCAGGGTTCCAGTTCCTCCGGCAAAGCGTGTGAAGCGTCAATTACATAGATTCTGGGCACATAAATGCGGGGCTGTTCCCCTTTTTCTTGGGGATAATACAGTGGCTCCAGTATCTGTGCAATCAGATCGCTGAAACCTGCCCGCTCCTTATCCTTTCTCTCCAATGCCAGACGGATTACCTGTACCTGTTTTCCCAGCGTTTGGGAAACATCCTCCTGCACCACTTCCAGCACAGCGTTTGCCTGCACCGGAGATTCGCAGACCAGCACGGAAAAATGATGTTTTTCCCCAAGGCTTAAGCCGCGAATCAGGGAGCGGATTCCCTGTTCTTTGCGGAGATTTTCTTTCAGTTTCAGAAAATCATCCGCCAATACCATCTGATTCCTGTCCTGATTCATTTATGATTTGCCTGATTTCAGGGATTTGATACACAGAAGGATGAAGATCATACCAGAATTCATCGTTTAAATACAGCAGCACCAGATGGTTATCCAGCGCACGCGCAGCAATTTTCCGGTGGTCATCATCCTGAATGACAAGATATTTCTTTTTCGATACGCTGGCAAGCCAGTGAAACATTTCACCTGTAACCACCATCCGGTACTGGTTGTCCATAGATTTGATGATGCGTTCAACTGCCCGTTCTGAAAGGGGATATGTATCTTCCAGCATACACATCCGCACCATCTGCACAATTTCACGGGGATATCCGCCGGACTGAAGAATAAGCCGTTTTATCCGGTCTTCGGCATCCGTGTCGAAAATTTCCTGCACAATTTCATCAGGCAGCCGTTTCCGGATCAGTTCGCGGGCAGTGCCAATGCCCTGGTCCCAGGGTCTGTTTTCCCTGTCAAACACCTTGATCATGGGCAGAAAATCAATGCCCGGAATCCGGGTTGCCAGCGCGGGCGGTACGGTATAAAGCACATGCACGGGAAGACGGAGATGGTGCGCGCCGCTGCCAAATACCTTTTCCGCACTTTCTGTCACCTGCTGCCAGTTGGATGTCAGCCCTTTGAGATGTTCAATGGAATCAAAAATAATGACGATTCCTTTTTTCTTATATTTGTTCTGAACATGGAAATTGCGCATTTCCAGTTCGGATTTTATTTCGGTGATAAATTTCAGAAAATGGGAAGCAACGGTTTCCCGCACACGCTGGCGCAGGCTGGGACGTGCCTGCATTTCAAACGACAGTTTGCCGACATTGGGAACCGCAAATTCCCCTTTTCCCAGACTCACCTCAGTTTCTGTCAGCCAGTTCCAGAACCGTCTGAAATACCCTTCCTCAAGTGCTTTTTCAGAAGAACCGCCTTCCTGCTCCACTATGGCTTTTTCCGTGTAATACATCACAGCGGAAAGAATATCGGTTACATCAATGGGATTTGACAAATCCAGCACCCTGTCCGCATTGATGTAAACCGGGAAAAGATTCAGTCCGTCCGGGTCTGAGAGGCGTTTGCAAAGCCGTCTGAGTTCTGTGGTTTTGCCGGAACCGATATGACCGGTAAAAAGTTTGAACACCGGTTTTTCCGAGCGTGCAAATTCCTTTGTCAGGCGGCTGACCCAGTTAATGCCCCGCACAGGACTGCCTTCCAGAGCATCAATTTCCACATTGCGCTCATCCTCCGGCTCCAGCCATTCGTAAGGATCGCAGAGATTGTAATATTTTTTGCTGGTTTCAAAATCCATGACACCGACTCCTTTCAGCCTGTATTATAACCAAGAATCACACGAATTGCACGAAAATAATGACTGCAGATTTCGTGTGTTTTTTGTTTAATTGTCATCCAGAGCAATTGCCGGAATCTGCTGCACATCGGCAGTTTCCAGTTCCACAGATATTTTTTTCAGTCACATAGCAGATACACCTTGCAGAAATTTACAGAATATCCTCAAAAATGCGCATGGCGGGACTCCGCAGCAGCGACATCCCAGCGGACTGCCGCAGCTTCTGGATTGTTTTCCAGCGCGATCTGAATGCACTGTTCCAGTGTCAGCGAAAGTCTGCCCTCTGTATTCGCATCTGCAAAGGCCGGGGCTGTTCCCGCGAGCAGAAATAAAAAGACTGCCACAGATTTGTATCTTCCCATGATGTTCATCATTGTGTGATTTCCTTAGAGCGTGTTTGAAAACACCCTCATTCATCATTTCCCCCTTTTTCAAAGAAGGGATGTTAAGTTCTTCTCCGGATTTCCCCCTTTCGTAAAGCAGGGCTGTTAAGTTCTTTAAAAAATCCCCACCTGAGAGGCAGGACTGTCAGGTTCGCCGCCTGCCCCGCCTCCTGACCCGTTGCGGGGCAGAGCCCCAA
>CAZDIU010000236.1:0-8778 GCA_964505535.1 uncultured Desulfobacterales bacterium
AGGGTCATGAAACGGCGCAGGATCATCATTGAAATTCCCACGGAAATCAGAATCCATGCCAGCCGTCTGCCGGTAAGGGGGATCAGATGCAGCGCGCGGCACGCGGCCAGCATCTGAAACAGAATCGAAAAAAACAAAATAAGAACGATAAGCAATATGGGTTCCTCTGACAAAGGTTTTCTCCTTTTCGGATATTCCCAAAGAAATCGGATGAACTTCGCAAAAAGTCCCAATTTCCGGATTCCGTCACTGCTGTGCAAACCGGAATCCGCCTCTGTTCAGGGGCTGGGAATTCCGGTTTTGGACAATAGGGGTCTGTATCAAAATAAGCTGTTCCAAACCCTGAGGGTTTTGGAAACCCTCAGGGTTTATGGGCAGAAAATTGTACAGGTTATTTTTTTACAGACCCTGGGACAATGCCGGGGAATATCAGTTGCTGAACAATCCGGTCTGAAAAAGCATCTGCTCTGCTTTTTCCTCTGGATGACAGAAATTTTCCGAGCCTGTTTCAGACATGCCCTCATGACGGGCAGCCGCGCAGACCTCACCCCAACTGAAAAAATATTCATCATAATAGCTTATGGGGTATTTTCCAAATTTTATCATATCCTCCCGCTTCGGAAGGCATCCCAGTTCCCGTGCCACCCGGCGCACTTCCAGTTGCAGTGTTTTTTTGGAAATTTCATATTTTTTCTTTGGCATACGGGCAACCCGGCTGTTTTTTTCCGTCAAATCCCGTTCGTCTTTTCTGAAAGGATCAAGTCCCTGCCGGATTTCCTCATGCCGCATACGGGATATTTCATAATATTTTTCCGAAATCTCAATGCCGATGTATTTTCTGCCGCACTGCTGTGCCGCAAGTGTGGTGGTTCCGGCACCGTTAAAACAGTCGACAACCGTTTCTCCCGGTTCTGTGAAAAGCAGAATCAGACGGTACAGCAGTTGGGGCGGAAGCTGGCAGGGATGATCCACCCTTCGGCTGTTATGTTTCAGACGGTGGATATCCCCCCACAAATCTGTCATCAGTCCTCTGTCAGTCATTGCCGGATGATTGCGTTTTTTAATACATCCGGCGCGCAGGCAGTATCCTTCAGCCAGAGGTTCCAGTGGCAGAAATGCGCCGGAACTGACAGGAAGGTCAAAGGTTCCGAATCTGCCGGTCAGACCGGGCAAAGGCCGGGGATTTCCTTTGGTGAAGCAGAGAATTGCATAATGCGCGGGCATGATTTTTCTTACAGGAAAAGACAGGGCATCCCATGAAATCCAGTTCTGGAATTTCAGAATTGTTTCCATGTGCAGAAAATGCCGGATGGCCCAAAGGGGGATATTGAGCAGAGCAAAGGTTCTGCCCGGTCTCAGAATTCTTGCCGCTTCTGAAATCCACTGATCGCACCATGCGAAATATTCCCGAACAGAAAGATCATCAGAATAATTGCTGTATGTCTTGCGAAGATTGTAAGGCGGATCAATAAAAGCAAAGTCAGCGGAACAGTCCCTGATGTTTTTCAGGGTTTCAAGACAGTCCCCCTGTATCAGACGGCTTTGGGTGCAGGGAGCATCCCCGGACATATCTGCGAAACCTTTCTGAAGCCGGTACGCGGGAGAGGGCATTTCCAACAGCAGATTTTTCGTATCTTCCGGAATAAAACGGCAATCCAGAACACGCAGTTCTCTGTAGGGTTCCAGCCCGAACAAATCCGCGAAACGCTCCAGAACCGGGGACAGATCTTCTTCCAAATCACAGGCAATATCCCGCCACACATCCGACATCAGGGTTCCGTAAGAATTGTACGTATGTTTTTTCCCCCCATAATCCTTTGTGCTTTTTCCGCAGGCCGGACAGTGGGAATACAGAATCCGTGTAAGAGTATGTTTCAGGGAACCTCTGTATTTTGTGTGAATCAGGGATCCGAAATGACATTCCGGCAGAAAGGTGCTGTCCTGTGCGTATTTCGGATTTTCCCGTCTGATGCTGATCCAAATCTGATAATGCAGGGATGACAGGGCGGTATGTGCATGAACCAGATCAGCCGGTTCCCCTGTGCAGATCAAAGTGGCATCCGGTCCGAGAATTTCAGCCAGTTCGGTCAGTATTTTTTTGGGCGGGCAGCAACCACTTTCGCTGTCTCTGCTTTTGCGCAATGGGAAAAGCACTGCACAGACCCCGTTGAAAGAATTCATATTTTCAGTCAGACATGGCCAGCTTTGAACTGCTTTCCTCCGGATGACAAGGGGATTGCAGTTTTCGGATAAATGTGTCATGCAAAATATTCCCTCAGAAAATCACATAATATTTTCAGTTCAGAGCGTGAAAAGGCTACGGTGCAGTGGCTGTGTGCGCAGATGGTGCTTACCGCGTTTTCACGCTGAAAATTGCCCGCTCCGTCAAGAACATAGGCCATTTTGTATCCGGCTTTCTGAATCTGCTGATAACGTGCCTGTGACTGTCCGGCTTTCCGTTCGATTACACTGTTTGTTGTCACCTGAAAACTGACTTCCACTGCCGCATACTTTTTCTGTTTTGAAACAACAAGATCAAAAGATGTGGGGCGGTTTGCATTCTGATCCGTATGGGATATGCCCGGCATATGACCGCCTGCCTGTATGCGGATATCCGGAATATCAAGATGATCCTCAAGATATTGCTGGACATACTTTTGCGCCAGTTGCCCCAGATTATTGGTTTGGGAGCCTGCGGTGATCCGGCTTACCCATATATAGCGCTGTCTGACAAATGTTTCCAGTGCGGAAGGGTCGCCCAGATAACAGCCAATCTCACATTTTGAGAGAACTTCCGCAGTATAAGGATTTCCGGATTCACTTCCAAAAACCAGAAGAGCAATCACATCTTTTGACAAATCATCCAGTGGATGGGAAACAGACAGTTTTCTGCCGCTGGCATTCAGTCTGTCATTGGTCAGTCTTCCTTTTATGGGAAGTTTTTGAAATCTGTAACACTGAGAAACACCGTTGAGCATATATTCCAGTTCTCCGGAAGGAAACAGAACAGAAAAATTGTCATTGACCCTCTGCAGCAGTTCCCCTCCGAAATCAGCAAGAATCATCAGATGCTTCAGAAAAAGATTGGCAGGCAGTTCAGCCAGTTCTATCAGTTTAAAAAATTTGTGAATATCAGATACGTTAATGCCAAGAATTCCCAAAAACTGTTTCTGCGTATTCAGCAGAATCGGAATGACACTCAGTTTTGCAGCCTCTCCGGATAATTCCTCAGGCCAAAACAAAGATGCCACTTCCCGCAACTGTTCAATGTTCCTTTGCCAGTGATTCATTTTTTTTTGCAAAAATATCCTTTTGTTATTGCATGTCCCGGAATTCCGTTTCACTCAGTTCAGACCGCTTCCCAGAATTACTCCGGGCTGATTATTACTGCTTTGGTAACTTAAACGCCAACAATTTGATTTTATTTAAAATGTCTAAAATTGGGTATTTTCTAAATATTTAATAAAATCAGAATCTTATGTTTTAAGTTGCCAAAGTAGTATCAATGCCGTTTCCTTAAGGCTCCCCTCCCTTGAGGGAGGGGCAGTGGGAGGGTGAAAACTGATTGTAATTCCAGGCTGTTATTTTTACCCCTCCCCTGACCCCTCCCACAAGGGGAGGGGAACTTTTTGCTTAAGTCAACAGCATTGTACCTGGAGGGAGGGGCAGGGGGAGGGTGTAAACTGTTTTAATTGCAGCCTGTTGTTTTTACCCCTCCCCCTGACCCCTCCCGCAGGGGGAGGGGAATTTTATCCTTAAGGAAACGTCATTGAAAGCAGTATTATGCTCTATCAAAAAAAAGAAAATCCGGATAAATTAATCAGTTCGGATCCAGCACCCGGCGCAGGGCCTCTGCCATATCCTTTTTGACCACAGGCTTCATGATGAATTCGCTGATTCCGGCCTCTTTTGCCTTTTTTTGGCTGACATCGGAACTGAAGCCGGTGCACAGGATTACAGGAATGCCGGGTCTGATTTCCCGTATTTTCTGCGCCAGTTGAAAACCGGTCATGTCCGGCATGGCCTGATCCGTGATGACCAGATCATGCGCATCAGGTCTTTCCCTGAATATTTTCAGCGCCTCCAGACTGTTTGTCGTACCTGTGACCTGATAACCCAGATTTCTGAGCATCTGGCACAGCATCAAAACAATCTGTTCCTCATCATCCACCAGCAGAATCCGCTCACTGCCCCGTGGCAGACAGGGCAGGGCCGTGATGCCTGATATGCTGGCATATTCTTCAATCCGGGGAAAATAAATGTCAAAACAGGTGCCGGCTCCGGGAGTGCTGGAAACCCTTATCTCGCCGCCGTGATTTTTCACAATTCCCTGAACCACAGCCAGCCCCAGGCCGGTTCCCTTTCCCTCTTCCTTTGTTGTGAAATAGGGATCAAAAATATTCTGAATGATGGACGGATCTATGCCATGCCCTGTGTCCCTTACCCGCAGTTGCACATATTTCCCCGGATTCAGGCCCGGAATTTCTGCACAGTCCTGAACATCCGCACAGACATCTGTAAGAGAAATCTCCAGGGTTCCCCCGCTTTCCTCCATTGCATGATAGGCATTGGTGCAGAGATTCATGACAATCTGGTGTATCTGGGTGGGATCGGCCAGCACCTGGGAACAGTTATGAATATTTTCTTCGATTCGGATGGTTGCGGGCAGGGTGGCCCGGATGAGCTTCAGAGCCTCTTTGACAATATACTGCAGTTTGAGGGGCTGGCGTTCCTGTCTGCTTTCCCGGCTGAAGGTCAGAATGTGCTGAATCAGTTCTCTGGCCCGTTCCGCGCTTTTGAGAATCTGCAGCAGATTTTCCTCCACAGGACTTTTCCGGGACACGAGATCAAGCGAAAGTTCGGAAAAACCGATAATGGGCATCAGGATATTGTTGAAGTCGTGCGCAATTCCTGCCGCCAGTGTGCCAATGGCCTGCCGCTTCTGGGCCTGGCGCACCTGCTCTTCCAGAATGGATTTTTCGGTAATGTCACGGGTGATGATGGAAGCACCGGTGACTTCCCCCAGAGAATTTTTCACAGGTGAGGCAGTCACAGAAACCTGAATCATCTTCCCGTCTTTTCTCTTCCGGACAGTCTCAAATCGCTCCACGCGGCGATTTTTTTTGATATTATCTATAATTTCAAATGTTTCATGAAGACGTTCATGCGGAACAAATATGGAAATGTGATTTCCCGCTGCCTCATGGTCCTCATAACCGAAAATTTCCCGCGCGCCCCTGTTCCATGTCTGAATGATTCCATCCACAGAGATTCCCACAATCGCGTCATTGGAAGACTGCACAATGTCTTCCAGTCTGAGACTGGTCAACTGAGCTTTTTTCCGCTCTGTCTGATCCCGGTAAACACAGACAATTTCTTTGTGTGACAGTCTGTAGACATAATGGCTCCGCCATCCGCTGATCCGATCATCTTTATAATGGGAAAGGGGGAGATTTTCCGCCTTTCCTGTTCGCAGCACCCGCTGAAACACATCCGGCAGCCCGTAATTTCCGGCTTCCGGAAACAGGGTCAGGAGGCTTTTGCCCATCATCTCCTCTTTTTTCATTCCCTCAATATGCTCCGCACTTTTGTTGACATCCGTGCAGACAAAATCCCGGCCCCCTTCCGCAGCCCGGTAAATGCAGACCCCGTCCCCGATATTTTCAAACAGTTCCCTGAATTTTTTTTCGCTGGCCACAATCCGGTACATGGCCCTGTCATTCTGTTTTTTCACATAAATGACAAAAACACTCACCACGATAAACATCAGCGCGCGCAGCAGATCATCAGGCAGAGGGGCCTCCGGTTTCAGAAAGATATGACTGAGAATCAGGGAAGCACCGAGGCACAGGGCCACAACCGGGCCTTTGCCGGTCCACCAGAGTGAGGCCAGAATGATGGGAATATAGAAAAAATGGGTAAACACTGTGGCGGAACGGAGTTCTGCATGGAAATAATACACCATGGCAAACGCGACGGAAACAAGAAGGACAATCAGAAGCAGCTGCTGTGTGTCTTTTTCGGGAAAAAGAGAATTGTTTTTCATGTTTTTTGACACCTTGTCCTTTTCAGATTTATTGTCTGATGTTGCGCAGTTCTGTCATACCCGCGAAAGCCGGTATCCGGAACTGTCTTAGGGTCTGTATCAAAATAATCTGTCAAAACCCTTAGGGTTTTCGGACAGAAAAATTGTACAGGTTATTTCATTACAAACCCTTAACTCACTGGATACCGGGTTGCGCCGGAATGACGGTCAAAGGGAATGACTGCCTGATTTCCGGGCAGTGTGCCAACCCTGCTGATGATCTGAAAACAACAATTAAACCATTTGATATTAAAAAAAGATTATATCAACAGGCACATTTGTCAGCCGATTTTTGAAAGGACTGCGTACCATCAGTTATTGTCACAGCAATGCTGTTTCCTTAAGCAGAAAGTTCCCCTCCCCCTGTCCCTTTCTCAAAGGAGGCGAGTCTTAAGGGATTTGAAAATTGCTGATATGCCGGTTTTGAGGTTTCAGTGTTCAGGTTTCAGTCCTGACCGCATACTGACACCTGCAGCCTGAACCGTCCGGTATTTTAAAAAGTTTCACATCCCCAAGGAAACGGCATTGATTGTTACAGAGGTGAATGCAGGTTTTTTCTTTCCAACCTTGTTCCGTCCGTTTCCCGGGTGCCGCTGATCATCGCGGAAAGTGTGTGGGTGAAGTCTTTCATTTCCTCAGCCTGGGCATTGAGTTCCTCAGAAGCGGCCGCAGATTCCTCCGCGGTGGAGGCATTCTGATGGATGACTTTTTCCATATCTGTTATGGCTTTCTGCAACTGGTCAATACCGCGGGCCTGTTCCCCGGATGCCGCTGCAATTTCTCCCACAATTTCTCCGGCATGGGCACTGTGCTCAGCCACTGCGGAAAAGCCGTCCACAGTTTCGGAAAGCAGATGGAACCCGGCTTTGATCCGCTGCACAGTTTCCTCAATCAGCCCGGACGTGCTGCCCGCTGCCTCTGAAGCTCGCAGAGCCAGATTTCTGACCTCCCCTGCCACCACAGCAAAACCTGTGCCGGACTCGCCGGCCCGTGCTGCCTCAACCGCAGCGTTCAGGGCCAGCAGATTGGTCTGGAATGCGATTTCATCTATGGTTTTGACAATATGAAAGGTCTGGTCGCTGGCGCGGATGGTTTTTTCCATGGAAGATTTCAGTTCCGACAGGGACCTGTCAGCGTTCTTTATAATATTGCTGACATTCTTCATAACCTGATCCGCCTTGCCTGCATTTTCAGAATTCTGCCGGATCATGGCAGAGATCTGCATCAGAGAGGCTGAGGTCTCCTCTGCCGCGGCCGCCTGTTCCGAACTGCCTTCCGCAAGCATGACACTCGCAGATGAAACCTGCGCAGAGGCAGCCGCGATCTCGTCCGAGGACTGGGTCAGTCCCTGCACCACACGGACAATGGGCAGGGTGATTTCCCGGGTCAGAAAAAGTGCAAAAAGGATTCCCGCAGCAACAACACACGCAAATCCGATGCCCATGAGTTTTTTGGAATCTGAAATCTGATGGCGCATCCGCAATTTCTGTTCATCACGGGTTTTATAGCAGCCGTCCAGCACCGCTCTGGCTTCTGCCACCATCTTTGAGTCAATTTCTTCGAGTTTTTTTGCCTCAGAATTTGCGGTTGTTGTCCCTGCATATTCTTTGAAAGCCGTCTCATACCGGCCGGTGCGTTCCAGAATTTCATCCATGTGCTTTTTTTCCGAAGAAACAAGGAAATTTTCTTTTGATGTTCTGATCTGATTTTTCATTTCTTCCAGAAGATTCATGACCTGATCCACATATTCCTGCTTTCCGCGTATGATGAAATTTTTTTCATGGCGCCGGACTTCCAGCATGATTTTGACAATTTCGTTGACTTCATCCACTCTGGCCAGACGGTATGTCACATCATTCAGCCCTTTGTATCCAAACCAGGCCACCAGGGCGCTCAGTATGAGAACGAACAGAAATCCCCCGGCAATTTTTCCAGCAAGTCTGATATGTTTACCCATTTCCCATCTCCTTTGCACTCTTTTCTTTCTCTGCTCTGTCATGCCTGTTTGTTTCAGGCCGGAGTAAACCGCAACTGTCCTTCTTTGACGGAAAAGCCGCTGAAGATTGAATAATCAGAAAGTTTTCCTCTGCATCCGCTCGCGGGGAAAGGGAAAATCAGAAAATTTCAGTATCCAGCGCATCCGGACTAAATATCTTTTGGAGGCATTTTTGTCAAACAGTCTTGAAGCATTTTTTGCTGTGTTTGGGTACATTGCAGATATGGGGACCTTTTCCGGTTTTCCTGATTATGCAAAAAACATACCTGAACATTGCATAAACACGATCCCCCATAAAATCAGAAACACTGCGGTCAGATTTAAACTGTCCCAGTTCGTTAGGCATTATACCGATTCCCCATTGAAAACATACTTATTTGTCTGTCAAAAAAGTTCTTTCACATTTAAGGAGTTGAAAATTTCTGACAGGCCGGTTTCAGGTTTCAGTGTTCAGGTTTCATACCAGTTCGCCATTGATCTGAAACATAACTTTTTCTGGCATAAAGTTTTTCAGAAAAACCGGATTTTTCAGAAAAATCCGGTTTTTCTGAACACACGGAAACCTCATTTTTGTCTGCCTGCAGGTATCTTTTCAATGGAGAATCGGTATCAGAGTCTGTTCCCTGACACCTGAACACAAATGGATAGTGGGTCAAACCGGTTGATTCTGATATTCCCCTCCCCCGGCGGGAGGGGT
>CAZDIU010000237.1:0-245 GCA_964505535.1 uncultured Desulfobacterales bacterium
CAGCCTTTTCCGTGCTGATCTTCCGGATGCGCGGCATAAGTTCCGGTATATGGACACGGAAACCCTGGGAGAATGGCTGCAAAAAATCAGAGGGGTGAAAAAATATGCGCTGCTCAACTCCCGCTTTTTTCATCCTGCACAGTACCGGAATGCAGATTTTCTGCGGCAAATCGGAGAAACGCTCGACATTCTGATCCGCAAAGAGGTGCTGGACGGCATTGTGTTTTGCGATTTTTATTATCTGC
>CAZDIU010000237.1:255-8561 GCA_964505535.1 uncultured Desulfobacterales bacterium
GTGGTGGTGGCCTTCGGTACCGACGGCGAAATTGCTGCCAACAACCTGGTGGTGTTGGAAGACGACAAAGGTTTGTTCCCGCCCTACCAGATGGCGCCGGTGATCCGCAAAGAGGTGCTGGACGGCATTGTGTTTTGCGATTTTTATTATCTGCAGGCCCTTTCGGATGCAGTGCCGGATACGGTTTCACAGCTTGAGGCGGTGCCGGGTGTGAACTGCCTGTACGATTCCTTTGAAAAACTGTCGGCCATGCTGGAAATCATCAGCAGCACAGCTTTCCGTATGCCGGGAAAAATCATTGCGGATCGATCCCTCAACCGGAATCCGGACAGGCTTTCGCAGATGATTTCCCAGTGCAGAAAATCTTATCCGAAAATAAAAACAGCACTTCTTGCCAATGAGGGCTGTCTGTATCAATGCCCTTTCAAACCCGCGCATGATGCGCATATTGCCCTGCTCAGCACCCATCTGCCCGTGGATACCTTCGAGATGAACCGGACTTACGGATGTATGCGTTATTTCCGGAAAAATCCCTGGCGTCTGCTCACTTCTCCCTTTATCCGTCCCGAAGATGCACAGAAATATGATGCGGATCTGCTGAAAATCTGCGGAAGAACTCTGGGACCGCGTTTTCTGATGAAAACCGTTTCTGCTTATATCCAAAGACAGTTTGCGGGCAGTCTGCCGGAACTGCTGGATACCACAGAATGGATGTCTGAAGAGTATTTCATTCCCAACCATGAACTGCCGGATGATTTTTTCAGCAAAGTTACAGGATGCAAAAAAGAATGTGAATCCTGCGGATACTGCCGGAATCTCTTTGACCGCATTGGCCGGAAAAAAGAATTTCGGCTCCGGGATCTGCGTGCGGAATAAATATTGTGTGAACAGGCTGGATTTCAGGGAATATTCGGTCAGGGGCAAGCCCTTCCCGCCCCTGCAGGGATGCGCAGGCGTGTCCTGCTGAGCAACGGAGACAATCATGGATAATTTCATGGAAAACAACATATCTCTGAGGGAATCCGTGACTCAGTCTGTCCCCATGAAAACAAAACATGCAGAAGGGGAAGAAGGCGGACTCCGGGAAAGCCCGGACCGCGGGGGAAATTCAGTCCGTGATGTTGACACACTCCCTGCACCTCTGTCAGGAAGGGAAGAAAATCCGCACATTCCGGGAAATTCTGTCCCACATCAGGTAAAGATTCTCAGCGAACGGCTCAAGGAACTGGACTGCCTTTTCAATATTTCCAGTCTGATTGACAAACCCGAAGCCAGCCCGGAAACCGTTTTTCCGCAGATCACGGAAATCATCCGTTTCGGCTGGCAGTATCCGGAAGACACCTGTGCGCGTATTCTTTATGACCGGTATGAATACAGAACCTCCAATTACCGGGAAAGTCCCTGGCGTCAGACCGCAGACATCACGGTTCACAACCGGAAAAGCGGTTTTGTGGAGGTCATGTATCTGAAAAATTTTTCCTGTGCTGATGAAGGCCCTTTTCTGAAAGAGGAACGGATTCTGATCAATACCATTGCCAACCGTCTGGGCATTCACATTCAGCGGAAAAAAGATGAAAAGGAACTGCGGAAAAGCCGGGAACGGCTGGAACTGGCTCTGGAGGCTGCCAGTGAAGGGCTGTGGGACTGGAACCTTGCCACAAACGAAGTGTATTTCAGCCCCCGCTGGTACACCCTGCTGGGTTATGAACCCTTTGAGTTTCCCCAGTCCTATGAATCCTGGGAAAAACTCCTGCATCCGGATGACAGGGATGCTGTGGTCAGCACAGTGAAAAAACAGATAGCCGGAACACAGAAACATTCTGAAATGGAATTCCGCATGAAAGGCAAGTCCGGAAAATGGATCTGGATTCTGGGCAGAGGCAGGATAATGGAAAGAGATGCAGCCGGTCTGCCTGTCCGTATGGTGGGCACAAACATGGATATCTCTCTGCGGAAAGAACAGGAGCAGATTCTGCGCACAGTTCATAACGAACTGGAAGACCGGGTGGCCCGGCGCACCATTGATCTGGTGAAGATGAACCGCTCTCTGCTTTCCGAAATCCGGGTGCGGCGCCAGGTGGAAAAAAAACTGGCTGAAAACGAAGAGTATCTCAGCAGCATTCTGGATGCCATGCAGGCCGGTGTAATGATTATTGATGCGGAATCCCATAAGATCAGAGATGTCAACCGCCATGCTGCCGGGATGATCGGACTGGAGAAAGAAAAAATCACAGGCAGATCCTGCTACCGCTTTTTGTGTCCGGCTGAGGAATGTGCCTGTCCGATTATGGATCTGGGTCTGGAGGTGGACAATGCGGAACGGACCTTGCTGACTGCGGATGGCCGTCAACTTCCGGTGCTCAAATCTGTAGCCCGGATTCAAAGGGACGGCAGAAATTTTCTGGTGGAAAGTTTCATTGACATCAGTCAGTTGAAATCCCTGCTCAAAGAACAGGAAATGGACATTGCGACCGCGAAAAACATTCTGAACCTGACCCGCGGCAGATTTTCCCCTGCCACCCAACTGTCTGACACCCTCCGGCTCCGGTCCTGCGTCATTGCCCTGCCCTGTCATCAGGAAGGCGGAGATCATTATTTTCTTCATACAGGGCATTCATCCCGTGATTCCGGTTCCCTCAAAACACTTTTCAGCCTCAAAGACCAGTCCGGCCATAAAGTGGGCTGTGTTCTGCGCAGCATTATCACAGACATGCTGCACCTGTCTCTCATGAGAATGCATCCGCAGATGTCCGTGAAAGACACCATAGCCGCTCTGAACAGCCGGATTGTCAGAAATGGATATTTCGGACAAAGGGATTTTGTCACTGCACTGATCGGAGAAATAGACCACCAAAGCCTGATGCTGGAATACATGCTGTGCGGTCATTCACATTTCATTGTGATGCGGGAGGGAAATCTCATTGTTCTGCCCGGAGACGGGGTAAGGCAGGGAAAAAACATGCCCATCGGCACGCTGGATGATATTGAGTTTTCATCCGCGTTCTTTCAACTGATGCCCGGAGACCGGATCCTTGCCCATACAGACGGCCTTGATGATGCACTCCATCCCCATTTCAGGGGTCTGTCATCCGAACAGACTGCATTGACAGAAATTATAAAGAAAATTTCACACAAACCGGAATCCGGATCTCTTCGGGGCATGATACACGGCATACTGTCTCATATCTCAGACATCACAGGAAAGCAGATCGATCCTTCCGGCATCAACCGGACAGCAGATGACATTACCATACTGGGGCTGGAAATTGAGGACAGCAGGGAATATGAGGAAGAAATATGGCATCCCGGAAATATCGGTCAGCTTCAGCATCATATAGACCGGTTTTTTTTCGCGCATGAACGTATCTGGCATGAACGGGGATTTGAAAATCCGGTGCGTCTGCGCATCGCGCTGACCGAATCCGCAGTCAATGCCTGGAAACACGGAAATCATTGCCATCCGGAAAAAAAAATCACCATACGCAGCAGATACAAAGAAGACTTTGTGCTGGAAGTCCATGATGAGGGGCAGGGTTTTGATCCGGATGCGGTTCCGGATCCTTCCTGGGGCAGCAATGTATATAAAACCAGCGGACGGGGACTTTTGATGATCCGCTGTTCTGCCGATTCGGCTGAATGGAACAGAAACGGCACAGGGGTATTCATGATTTTTAAGGGAAGAGGAAGTTCTTAAAATACCGTATGGTTCAGATGCCGGGTGTCAGGTTTCAGGTGTCAGGAAACAGACACTGAAACCTGAACACTGAAACCTCAAAACGGCACATCAGCAATTTCCAAATCCCTAAGCAAATGCCAGGCAGTTGCGCGGAAAACAGAAGTGTGCTGCTGTGAGGAACATGCATTCTCACTTGATCATCCTGCGGTTTCGTAATATATGGGTCAGGAAATACAGGTGTCTGTGCAAAAACTCCATAATATTTTTTGCAGGAAGGGAAGAAGCGGAACTCTGCCAGCGGTTTCAGCAAATCCGCGGACATGAAAAAATTCTGCCCGCCCTGCAAATGCTGCAAAATTTTTGAAATCTCTTTTTTTTCAAACCGCCATGAGCAGATGCCCGCGGCAATCCGAACCATAACAAACTGAAGAAAGGAGGGGGCAAACCCGGAACATGGATTTACTCAAAAATCAAACCATCGGACAGCAGATTGGCTCGGGTTTCGTGATAATCCTTTTCATCCTGGGGCTGATGATTCTCTTCTGTTTCACCGGGGTCAGGAATATCGTCAGAGATGCCGGTGAAGTGATTGAAGGCAACCGGCTGGACGGAAATCTTGCCCAGGTGGAAGTGGATCACCTCAACTGGGCAGGAAAACTCAACGCCCTGCTCACAGATGAACAGATGACAGAACTGGAAATTGAAACCGATCATCGGAAATGTGCTTTTGGTCACTGGATATATGGGGATGAACGGAAAAAGGCTGAAAAAATCATACCTTCTCTGGCCCCTCTTTTCAGCCAGATTGAACACCCCCATGAAATCCTTCATGAATCCGCGCGGAAAATTGCCGGAATTTTCAAACCCGGAGATGACAAACTGCCCGGATTTCTGGCCGCAAGGGAGGCTGAGCATCTGCGCTGGGCCGGAAAAATTGACAGACTTTTTCTGGAGAATCTGGAAAAAACAGATGCGGAAAGCGATCCCCGGAAATGCCGTCTGGGACAGTGGCTTCACGGGGAAGATGCGGAAAAATTTTTCGTGGAAAATCCGGAATTTGCGGATATGCTGAAGCAAATCATGAAACCGCACCGGAAACTCCATGAAAGCGCCATTGCCATTGCGGAGAATTATCGCCAAATCCATCCGGGCCTGGCTGGCACATTAAGGGCATTCATGGATGTGCACCGTGAACTGGTATGGAACCTGGATCGCAGCATTGTTTCAGGAATGTCACCGCCAGAAACAGCATTTCCGGAGTGCAGCCTGGACAAATGGATGGGCAGCAGAGAATTGCAGGAAGTCATGAAGACGCATCCGCAGTTTCAGCAGGCAGGGGCTGATCTGAAAGAACCCTGCTCCCTGCTGGAGCGTTCCCTTGTTCTGATCCGTGAGGCTTTGGAAAACGGGAACAGAACAGAGGCGGAAGCCTTTTTTCAGAGCATGAGCGTTCCGGCTGATGAACAGATAAGAAAAATCATCGGAAAACTGCTGGAACATGAAAACAGCCTGGCCGCAGGACGGGAAAAGGCATTGGAAATTTACCATTCCCAGACATTGCCCCTGCTGGAGGAAATCAACGGACTGCTGTACACCATGCGCAGGACAGCGGAAAAAGATCTGGATTCGCAGAAGCAGGCGTTCCGGATTTATACAGAGGAAACCCGGCCCGCGCTGGAACAGGTGCAGAAACTTCTGGAACAGATTCGCGCGGAGACAAAAAAACATATCCTGACAGATGAAAAAATGCTGAAATCCGCTCAGAACACAAAAAGGAATGTGGGGTTTGCAGGCGGTATCACATGCATTGCAGGCATTTTTCTGGCTCTGCTGATTACAAAAATGATCACGCATCAGCTTTGGCAGATGAGCGGAAAGCTGGAAACCAGCGCAGATCAGTTATTTTCAGCCTCGGGCATGGTATCAGAGGCAGCCCAGTCTCTTTCACACGGCACATCCGAACTGGCGGCCTCTCTGGAAGAGACTTCGGCTTCGACCACACAGATAGCCGGAGCTGTGCACACCACAGCCGACCTGACCGCAGGCGCACAGGAACTGATGAACGAAAACATCTCCAAATCAGCCCGTTCATTGAAAGCCTTGGTGGAACTTACCCGAAATATGGAGAGAATCGAAAAAGACAGCGGGCAGATCGGGGATATTGTCAAAACCATAGATGACATAGCGTTTCAGACCAATCTGCTGGCTTTGAATGCCTCGGTCGAGGCAGCACGCGCCGGAAAATCCGGAAGCGGATTTGCCGTGGTCGCGGATGAAGTCCGGAATCTGGCTGTCCGATCTGCCGGAGCTGCCGGAAATACACAGGAACTGCTGGAAGGAATGGCCGTGCGGATTAAAGAGGGAGCGGCAGCACTGAAACGCATGAGTGATGATTTTGAGGGAATCGTAAAATCCGCATCTGTCATGGGAGAAAAAACTGCATCCATCACCAGGGCCAGCAAAGAACATGCGGCCGGGATCGGACAGATCAGTCAGGCCGTACAGCAGATGGATTTGATAACACAGCAAAATGCTTCCATTTCACAGGAATCTGCCGCGGCAGCAGAAGAACTGAATGCCCAGGCGGAAAACACACTTGGAATTGTAGAGGAAATTTCCGCACTGATTGGCAGGAAAGAGAAAAAACAGTCAAAAAAAGCAGAATGAATCACATATCCCATCCCTGATCGCAAGTCAGCCCCGCAATTTCATTTCCTTCCGTTTGCGAATGACATGGTGAAGGATGGAAATTATAACCGCAAGGAAGGTGAAAGCAAAGGAAAAAGCAATTACCGAATGAACAATTTCAAAACAGTTTCGGTCAGTCAGAGCGACCGGCAGAACCGGTTGAGTCAGATTTATATTGGCTTTGCTGATTTCCAGCATGCCGAATCCTCCCGCAGCAGAAATGATCAGACAGCCGAATATGTAATAAGATAAGGATTTCATATTCTCTCCTTTCATACAGTGCAAGGTGCTTCCGGATAAGCCTCTGTGACAGCGGTCATCAATTTCCGATTGCTGCTGTTCTTTAGTTATAACTGATGTTACGCAGCCCTTTCAAAAATCAGGAAGTTACCCGCTTTCCCCCTCATTCCGGCGTAAGCCGGAATCCAGTTATTTCAAATGGTTCTGGATACCGACTTTTGCCGGTATGACGACAGTGCGTAACATCAGTTTATAATTAACTGATGTTACGCTGCCCTTTTAAAAATCAGCAGGTTACTCTCCCTGACCGTCATTCCGGCGTAAGCCGGAATCCAGTATTTTCAGCCAGTTCCGGATACCGGCTTTCGCCGGTATGACGACAGTGCGTAACATCAGTAATTAATGATGTTTTGTAAAAGAAATCAATGGGGCGGACAAGGTATTTTGAGATGGGGAAATACCTGCTTTTGGTCTGCGGAAAAGAGAATGATGATTTTTTTTGCTTGAATTGTTTGAAAAAAAATCATAAAATGACATCTCGGTCAGGTTATATCTGTAAAAAACGGATCAGACAGCCCGAGGAAAGATATAGGCTCTGCAGGAAATATCAACGGGCAGCCAAAGGATGTGTTATGCCTCATTTTCTGATTATTCTCAAAAAAACCCTTGCCCTGATCCGCCGAATTCAGATTTTTCAGGTTTTTCTGACCGTGTGCCTTGTCACTCTGGCAGGCAGTGCGGGCTTTGTCTATTTTGAAAAAAAAGAATTTCCGGATGCCCTGTGGTGGTCTGTTGTCACCCTGACCACTGTCGGTTATGGCGATATTTATCCGGTGACCGGGGGAGGCAGGCTGGTCGCAGCGGCAGTGATGATTCTGGGCATAGGATTTCTGGGCGTTCTTACCGCAGGTATCGCAAGCATATTTATTGAAAACAGACTGATGAAAAACAGGGGGATGAAAGCTGTGCATGTGTCTGATCATTTTGTCATCTGCGGATGGAATTTCAGGGGGAGCAGGATCGTGGACGAGCTTCGCGCTGACAGCAAATGCGGCAAACTTCCCATTGTCATTATTGCAAATCTTGCTGAAAAACCCATTGATGATCCTGACCTTTTTTTCATTCGCGGGGAAGTGAACACGGAAAATCTGAAAAAAGCCAATATTGAAAAGGCAAGGGTCGCGATTCTCCTTTCCGATGACCAGTTGGATGCGTATTCCAGAGATGCCAAAACTGTTCTGGCTGCACTGACCATTGAGAGCATAAATACCAATGTCTATACCTGTGTGGAACTCATGGATGAAAAAAATGTGGAATACTGCAAACGGGCAAAAGCTGATGAAATCATTGTAAGCGGTGAACTGAGCACCAGCATGCTGGTGCAGGCTGCCCTGGATCACGGAATCACCCGGATGATCAGCGAACTGTTGAGCAAACGCTGCGGAGAGGACATTTACAAAATGGAAGTGCCTGCGGATCTGAAAGGACACAGTTTTTTTGAGACCATGTGCCAACTCAAGGAAAAGCACGGCATTCTCTGCATGGGGGTTGAAAATGTCAGCAGCGGAAAATTCATTGCCAATCCCCCCAAAGATTATCTTCTGGCCGAAGATGACCGGCTGATCGTCATTGCTTCCCAACGGCCGCATTTGTGAGGGCTGCCATTGAATATCGGAGACAGAATGATTATTTTGTCCTGTCT
>CAZDIU010000238.1:0-8497 GCA_964505535.1 uncultured Desulfobacterales bacterium
GGGCGGTGAAAGTTCCGCCCCGCATAAATTTTTTTCCATCGCTGTTTTGACTTCACGGAAAAACATAACGCAGATATACCTGCATCTTCGCACACGGGCACGACAGATCATTTCACGGTTTCCGGTTCCCGCATTTTACAGTGACCATCTGTTTGCCACTGTGTTTTCCCGGCATTTCTTTCATACCGATCCCATTGTCTGTGAATTGCGGCAATTTGCTTTTTCCCGGCTGGAAGAGGATTTCGGCCACGGTACGAACCATGCCCGGAAGGTCAGTCTTGACGCAGGAATTCTGGTCATTGCCGAATCCGGAAAACAGGCATATTCAGACGGCCTTGTCCGCAGACGGATACGTCTGGCCCAGTGTGCCGGGCTTCTCCATGATATAATGCGCAAAGAAAAGGATCATGCCGCTGCCGGTGCAGAGTATGCCAGGGAAGTCCTGAAGCATTTTCCCTTCCAGCCCGATGAAATCGAAGACATTTCCCAGGCTATACGGAATCATGAGGCTTTCAGGGAAACAGCGCCTGTCCATACACCGGAAGGTCTTCTGATTTCAAACTGCCTGTATGATGCGGACAAATTCCGATGGGGAGCGGACAATTTTCAGGATACCGTATGGGATATGGTTATATTTCTCCAAATTCCTCTGGATGAATTTTTGAAACGCTATCCCGGAGGCATGGAAAAAATTGCGGCAGTCAAAAGCACCTTCCGTTCTGACACCGGAAAAAAATACGGCCCCATGTTCATTGATACAGGGCTTGCCATCGGCAAAGAACTGTATGCGGTGATTCAGGAGGAATTTGCAGCATTTGTCTGATTGCCTGCCCATTTTTCTCCCTGTGTTTCCCTGCGGTCACTGCTGATTTCCGCCAGAGAACACAGTATGTTCCCAGAGCACTGGCGTTTTTCCGCTTTCCCTGTATTTTCTGCGGAAAATTCGCACAGATCAGAAAAGAAAAGGAATATTTTATGCCAAATATCACAGCGATTTATGGAAGTCCGAGACGGAAGGGGAATACAGCCTCTCTGCTCAGGAGCGCAGTGGAAGGTGCGCGGAAAAACGGCGCGCAGGTGGAAGAAATCTGGCTCCGGGATCTGAAAATGTCCCCCTGTCTGGAAATCTACAAATGCAAAGAATCCGGAGAATGCGCTATCAAAGATGATTTTCCTGCTCTGCGGGAAAAACTGCTGGCCTCTGACGGCATTATGCTGGCCTCTCCCATTTTTTTCTACACCGTCAGCGCACATACCAAGATTCTCATGGATCGGTGTCAATCCCTGTGGGTGAAGAAATACTGGATTGACAAAATCCCTTTTGGCCACAAACAATTCAAACGCAAAGGGCTTTTCATCTCGGTGGGCGCAACCAAAGGCAAAAAACTTTTTGACGGTGTACTGCTGACCCTCCGTTATTTTTTTGATGTCCTGGATACTGAACTGTGGAAACCCCTGCTCTACCGGGGACTTGATTTTGAAGGGGATGTGCTCAAACATCCCGAATATCTGGATGAGGCCCATGCCGCAGGCCGGGAATTCGCTCAGATTCTGGAAGCGGAGAAAGCCTGCTGAGGCTGCGGAGAGAAGACTGACAGAGGAAAAGGGCTGATGATGCGATGATTGATGATGATGATGATTGATGATATGGATGAAGAAAACGAAGCTGGCCGCGATGGATTCCCGCTTTCGCGGGAATGGCAGAAAATTGCTGCAGCCGGTTTTCATTTTCAGGAATCAGAATGCGGTGAATCATCATCTCTTTTCGGATTCTGAACGGGCTTCTGCTCTTTACTGCCGCCCTCCTTCCTTGCCTGTCCATTTTCCAGACTGACCTGCTCCGATTTCATATCTTTCTCCTGAGTTGAAACAGTTTCCGCGGCCGGATGCTCCTGTTTGCCTTTTTCGCTTTTCATGAGGGCATCCTGTTTTGCCAGATTTTCCGTTCCAAAGCCTTCTCTGTCCGCTTCACTGCCTTCCATTTCCTTTTCCAGATAAAAACGCTTCTGCATCCGTTTTCTGGCCAGTTTCTGCAAATCCACCACATCATCGGTCTCATCCACGATTTCTGCGCCCAAAATGGTTTCAATGAGGTCTTCCAGAGTCACCAGCCCGGCAACACCGCCGTAATCATCGCCGATCATCGCGATATGAAGCCGTTTTTTCAGAAAACTGGTCAGCAGCACCAGACAGTTCTGAGCTTCCCGGACAAACATGATGGGTTTGAGGATGGAACTGAGCCTGGTTCCGGGTTCGTTGAGCATCCGAGCGGAAATCAGATCGTTGAGCATGACATATCCCACAATGTTTTCTCTGTCCCCCCGGTATACCGGAATGCGGCTGAATCCTTTTTCATTGGCAAGCCGGAAAGCCTTTTCCAGTTCCATATCCTCATTTAAGGTGAACATCACGGTGCGCGGGGTCATGATTTCCTCGACCGCCTTGTTTTCCAGCCGGATGATGTTGTGCAGCATCAGGCTTTCCCACTGAGAGATTTCCCCGTCTCTGGCCCCCAGGCGGATGGCTCCCAGAATATCCTCTTCTGTAACATGCGGCACACTTTTTCCGCCTTCTGTCAGAGATTCGGAAAATTTCTGGGTGATAACAATAAATGGATACAGCACATATTTCATAAGGGTCAGAGGCCAGACAATCATGGGCCACAGAGTCCGCCAGTAGAGTGCGCCAACAGTTTTTGGAAGTATTTCTGCAAAAAACAGAATGGCAATGGTAAAGGCAATGGAAAAGAACGGGACCATGTTATCGCCCAGAGACTTTGCAGCATACATGCCTGCAATGGTTGCCCCGGCTGTGTTGGCAACGGTGTTAAGTATCAGAATGGCGGAAAGAGGGATGGATATCCGGTTTTTCATGTGGATCATCTTCTGAGCCTTGTTTTTCTGTTTCCCTTCGGTTTTTTCTGCCTCCAGTGTCCCCATGCGGGTGGAATACAGAACAGCCTCATACAGAGAGCACTGAGAGGAAATGAGTATGGTAAGGGCGACAACCACTATCAGGACTGTCATTGAATCTCCTTTGTCTGAAAAATATTAAATTTTATCCCGGAAAACAGAATCATTTCTGAAAATATGAAGATGAATGCAAAATAATTATCCTGTGTCCGAAATCAACAGGTGCAAATTTTCCGTCTTGCCATCCCTTTTCTGAAAAAGGGAATTTTCTCTGAAAATCTTTGGGAAAAGGAACCAGTCTTACGCAGAAGCACTGGCAAGATGTTGCCAAGCCAGCTTTAAAGGGTTTCAAATTCCATGCGTTTCCGGGGAATTTTATTTAAAATCTATATAACAAAACCGTTAAAATAATTCAATGCAGAAATCACGGCGGGCATATTCGGATGTCCTGAGGCTGATCTGTCTAACAGATTTTCCACAGAGACAGCAGAGAATCATACCGATTCCCCATTGAAAAGATACCTGCAGGCAGACAGAAGTTTTCGGGTATTCAAAAAAACCGGATTTTTTCCGAAAAATCCGGTTTTTCAGAAAAACCTGTGTTTCAGATCAATGGGGAATCGGTATAACAGGGAACACAGAAAAAAGGCCGTATCCCTTGGGAGGAAACTTTTTTCACAGATTTCTGCGGCATTCGGCAACATAGGGGGCAGTGCGCGGGGAATGTTCAAATTTCACAAGATATTCCAGAGCATCCCTGAATTTGCCCATATTCATCAGACTGAGGCCCAGACAAAGATGCAGGTCCTCACTGCCGGGAAAATGTGCAGTTCCCTCACGGAGAATCTCGGATGACAGCACAAACTCCCGCTGTTTCTGCCAGATCATGCCCAGCAGCAGAAATGCCCGGTGATCCGGATGATATTTCAATGCTCGGCGGCAGAGATTTTCCGCACATTTTTCTTTGTCCGGAATGGTTTCAATCTGTGCATAATCTCCGTGTGTAAAGGTCATGGCCAGTTTTGAAAGAAAATCCGCATGAAAGGGATACATATTTTTGTCATCAGCAAGTTCGATATTTTTTGCAAATTCCGGCAGATTCCGGTAAAAACCTTCCCGCAGCATTTTGCCGAATGACAGAATTTTGTCTTTGTTCAACCGGGGATCATATTCAAACCAGAGAATATCCTCGATTCTTTTCAGCCATATGTCATCAGTTACACCAAATTTTTTGCAGAAAGTGTCATACAGAGCGGTTCCGGGATACACATCCAGAATATAGAAAATGCAGCTCAGCGGTTTTATTTCTTTTATCAGATCAAGGCTTTCCTGAACAGTTTCCTCTGTTTCCCCCGGACATCCGTAAATGAAATAGGCACGGGGCAGAATGCCGTAAGCACGGGTCAGGGAAAAGGCTTTGCGGATATCTGCAATCCTGAGGTTTTTATTCATGAATTTCCGCATCTGTTCGGAGCCGCTTTCCACACCGTAACTGATCTGGCTGCATCCGGCCAGACGCATCCAGCCCAGAATTTCCTCATCCACACAGTCCGCGCGGGAAATGGCTGCCCAGGAAATATTGAGTTTTCTTTCAGTGATTTTTTGGCAGATGTCAATAACCAGTGATTTTTTCAGGGTAAAGGTGTCGTCAGACACATAAAAAAACGAGACACCTTTTTGATACAGTTTTTCCATCTGCGCTACAAAATAGTCGGCGGAATGAAAACGGACTTTTCTGCCCCAGAATTTGGGAGAACCGCAGAAGGTGCAGTTGGACGGGCAGCCCCGTGTCAGGGCTATGTGCTGATAGGTGAAATAGTTGGCAGGATTGGGCAGCTTGTCCAAATCCTGCGTGGGCGGCGCAGATTCTGTTCTGACAATTCCGCCGTTTTTCCGGAAAGCGATTCCCGGAATGTTTTCAATGCAGGTTTCATTCTTTTTTTCAAGATGTTGAACAAGATGCAGAAAAGAATATTCCCCTTCGCCTGTGATGATATAATCCACATCCGGAAAATGGATCAGAAAATGCTCCCAAAGAAAAGTCGCGGCTGCACCGCCAAAGACAATTTTCACCTTCGGATTGATTTTTTTGGCAATGCAGGCTGTGTCAATGGCTCCCCACCGGTTGGCATTGAGAACCGAAAAACCGATTATATCCGGCTGTCTGTCAGTAAGAATTTCCCTGATTTTGTCCGGATGCCTGCCCATTCCGTGAAAATTGAGGATTTCCGTATCACAGTGATTTTCTCTGAGCATGGCTCCGATATAATACAGACCAATGGGAACAGCGGCCGCATCTTCCTCGTGAATGCGCTCTTCCAGACAAAAAGGATGGATAAGCAGTATTTTCATAAGGTTTTCCATGAAGTGAGATATGTGGACTGTCAAACAAATTTTTTTGCATTTGGGGATTTAAAAATTTCTGACATGCCTGTTTTGGGTTTCAGTGTCTGCTCCCTGACACCTGACACCTGAACACTGAAACCGGTCTGTCAGAAATTTTCAACTCTTTGCATATGAAAGAACTTTCTTGACAGTCCAATAAGTACTCAACTGAAAGTTTCCGGATATTCAGAAAAATCGGATTTTTCGGAAAAATCCGGTTGTTCCTTCAGGATGTTTTGTTCAGAAAATGATATATTGAACGGGTGAGGCAGATGATATAAAAAACAATCCACACACTGATGATGACTCCGGCCAGGGGACTGAGGGATGGATATACCTCAAGCTCGCTCAGATCAGAGAAGAATTTTGCTTTTCTCAGGATGCAAACAGTCAGAACCCCGCTTGTCAGCCCCAGAAGAATGCCTGCAAAAATGACAAGAAAAACACCAATGCACAGCATCAGTATTTTTGCATATCCGTCCGGCAGATCGGAACTGATGCAAAATTTCCGTTCAATCAGTGTGGAGATGACTCGGATGAAGGCGCACCTCAATTCCGGTGTCAGGTGTTCAGTGTTCGGTATTCAGTACGTTTAAAACCTGACACTGAACACCTGAAACCTGAAACCTTTACAGCATTTTCACTTCAAAAGGCCATCCCGCAATGCCGCCTTCAATGAACCAGACCCGGTCAAAACCTGCCGCGTTGAGGATGCGCTGTGCCTCATATCCGCGCATACTGACCTTGCAGAATGTCAGAATATCCTTGTCTTTGGGAAGTTCCGAAGCTTTTTCCCGCAGCGCGCCCAGAGGAATGTGCTTCACCTCATAGGGAAGCTGCACAGTCTTGAATTCATCAGGCGTGCGTGTATCCAGCAGAAGCACATTGCCTTCCTCAATCCGTTTTTTGGCCTCAAGCGCGGAAATGCCCTTTGCAATCCCATCCAGTTTGTTGATGAGCATATGCGCGCAGGTTGCCAGCGGATCAATGGGCGGGCTGAAAGGAGGGGCATAAGCAAAATCAATATTGGCGATGTCATCCAGTGTGCCGCGCATGTAAATCACAGCAGCCGCAGCGTCCAGACGTTTGGCTCCGTTGCCGGCTCCTGCCACCTGAACACCCAGCAGCCTCCGATCCGAACGCGAGGCCATCATTTTGATGATAAACGGAGCGCTTCCGGGAATATAATGGGGAAAATCCGGACCTGCCCAGGTAAAAATTTCCGCATCCAGATTCAAATCTTTTATCTGCTTTTCCGAAAGACCGGTTCTGCCCAGAGTGAAATCAAACGCGCGCACAATGCCGGTGAGGGAGATTCCGCCAAACGGAGTGGAAAGTCCGGCAATATGATTGGCAATCACACGTCCGTGCTTGTTGGCTGTTGATCCCAAGGGAACAAAAAGCTGTCCCCCCGCGTTTCTGCCTGCATACTGATTGACCGCGCAGTCACCGCCTGCATAAATGTCTCTGTCACTGGTCTGACAGTATTCATTGATGATGATGCCGCCCCGTTCCATGCAGGAAAGTCCGGCTTCCCGTGCCAGTTTGTCATTGGGACGGGTTCCCACTGCAATCACCACCATGTCTGCCTCAATCACCTGCTTTTCGGTATTGACAGACGCTGCCTTTTCCGTCCCGCCAATGCCTGTCACCCTTTCGCCCAGCACCAGTTTCACGCCTTTCTGGCGCAGATGCTTGGCAGCAAACAGGGCCACATCTTTGTCCAGAATGCCGGGCATAATCTGATCCATCATTTCCACAATGGTAATATCCATCCCCTGGTGGCTCAGGGCTTCGGCCATTTCAATGCCGATAAATCCGGCTCCGACCATAACCGCTTTTTTCAGCCCCTGCGCCTTCATTTCCCGTACCAGACTTTCCCCGTGATCCGGATGGGTCATGAACCAGACATTTTTCAGATCCACACCCGGAATCGGAGGCTGGAAAGGATAACCGCCGGTGGCCAGCACCAGTTTGTCATAGGGCATATCGCTTTCTTTGCCCGAAGCCAGATTTTTCACCCGCACGGTTTTGTTTTTCCTGTCAATGGACAATGCCTCGGTTTCAGTCAGAACCTTAAATCCCTTTGCCTTGTCAAAAAAAGCCGGTGTCCGGGCTACGCCCACAGGCGTTTTCACCAGTTCCCCAATATCATGGATAAGTCCCTCCACATAATAGGGAATGCCGCAGGCTCCGTAGGAAATGAGTTTTCCCTTTTCAATCATGGTGATGTCCGCATCCGGATGCAGACGCCGAAGCCGGGCCGCTGTTTTGGGGCCGCAGGCCACTCCTCCGATTATCAGAACACGCAAAGCTGAAGCCATTGAAGCTGTCTCCTTTCTGATTTGCAAACCTGTTGAAATTCCGAATGAAAAAAGTTTCCCGCAAAAAAACACCAGGGATGTTTTCCCCTGTCATAATCCAAATGAAATCTTCTGAAATCAAGTTGATACGAAATCGCTGCTGAAGTTATCCAATATCTTCTGCCGGTTCCTCAGAAAAACCGGATTTTTCCAAAAAATCCGGTTTGTTCAACATCCGAAAACTTTCGGCTGTGCAGAAAGCATTGCATCAAATCAATGGGGAATCGGCATGAGACTCTCTGAATTTGCTGATAAAGCAAAATTTATGCCAGAAAACCAAAGTCTGAATGCTTTATACAAAAATTCTGTGTGTTCTCTGTGAAAACGTTGTGATCTCTGTCAGAAGCAAATCAGGGGGCAAACCATTGCAGCACAGGAGTTTATGAACATGCCGCAGGCACGTTCCGCTACTCTGTCAGTCTTGAGTCTGTGGGTTGCAAAAACCGGATTTTCCCAAAAAATCCGGTTTTTGGTGTACACTTCAACACATAAAATCAAAGTTTGCAAAGCACTACTTTGCTTCCGGCTGATTCTCCGCAGGTTCGGGAAGCTCCTCTGTTCCCTCCACGGTTTCCTTTATCGAAGTGTAAATGATTTTAAAGGTTTCAGGAAAGGCAGAGGGAGAAACCCTGCCGGTTTCGATAAATTTCACAATGATCTCTTTGGCGGCTCTGAGGATCTGTTCGTCCTGGGATGAAGACATGGTTTTTCCTTTTTTCAGATTGGAGGTTTCAGGTCTCAGGTTTGCAGGTGTCATATTTACAAGTTGCATATCTTTACACATGTAAGGGATGTGAAACTTTTTAAAATACCGGACGGTTCAGGTCACAGGTGTCA
>CAZDIU010000239.1:0-8440 GCA_964505535.1 uncultured Desulfobacterales bacterium
GGCCGCAATCTTCGGCAGGCCCTCCTCTCGGAAGCTCTGGCCTCCGAATCCGGGATTTACGCTCATGATAACCACAAAATCCGTATGTTCCAGCACCCATTCAATGACATTGAGGGGTGTGGAGGGATTAAGGGCAACCCCTGCCTTGGCTCCGCAGTCCCGAATCAGTTGCAGACTGCGGTGCAGATGAACACATGCCTCCGCGTGCACGGAAATCCAGTCCGCTCCCGCTTTGGCAAAATCCGGGACATAGGTGTCCGGATGTTCAATCATCAGGTGAACATCCAAAGGAAGCTGCGTCGAATGCCTTGCGGCTTCCACAATGATGGGGCCCATGGTGATATTGGGCACAAAATGGCCGTCCATGACATCAATATGTATCCAGTCTGCCCCGGCTTTTTCCACTGCCCTGATTTCCTCGCCCAGCCGGGCAAAATCCGCGGCCAGAATGGATGGTGCAATCAGTTTCATCTAAATGACAATCTCCGTTTGTTAAGTTGAATCAGAATATAAAATCAGCAGGAAGAGTTATGTCCGAATTTCGGCAACAGCCCGCGCCTGACCTTTTTGTTTCCGGCATTGCATCCACAGAAAACGAGAGACCATTAATACATGCAGCATTTTTCCCGTCAGACTGCGGCAGAATATGCTCCGGAAATCTTATAATATTTACCCGGAATATCATACAACTGCCTGCTTTTTTCATCTTTGCCCGGTATCCCTTGTTCTTTTTCGTTTCGCTGATCGGTTCATATCTCCCGTAACTGTCATCCTGATGCAAATAACCGGCCCTTATATTCTATTTTAAAAAAACAGGATGTTATAAAAAAGGTTCTTCAAGGAATTTTGTGGGAATTTTTTCCGGATGCCTGCTTTCGCAGGCATGACGTCATTCCGGCGAAAGCCGGAATCCGGTGTTTCCACAAAACAGATTCATGAACCTGAAAAAATATACGGAAGGATACTCAGGCTCCAATTTTCGGCAGCTACAATCAACATATTGATATTATTTGTTTAAAAACTTTGACCTGACAGAATTTCAAAAATTTTCACTCAATAGAATCAAAATATTGGGGAAAAACTATCGAAAGTGCAGTTAGGCGTTGCGGATGCTGTGTCTGATGCTGCAAGTCAGCGGCGAGGGGGACCGACTCCGTCTGAATTGTGCTGTCAGGGTGCATGAATTTTTGAGGATTTGATCATTTGCTCAAGCGCATGACCTGTCTCTGCATCGTTTGCCAGTAAATATAAATCTGACTATTTTATCTTAATAAACAATGATTGTCAAGACAGTTTCATATCTGACCTGACTGTGAAACCGTTTTTGTATCCCAAAAATAATATATTAAAATAATTATAAAACAATTGACATGCAGGCGTTGCGCGGTTGAATTTCAAGTGACTGAATTTATTAAGTGTCAAAAAATTCTGCCCTCAATAAAATGAAAGTCCTAATTTTCAACTGCGCAACTCCTGACATAATTTCAATAAATGATCCCCGCCGCAAGCGGCGGGGTATTCAAACAGTTTTTCTGAAAACGCTGCAAGCAGCGGGGTGTTAAATCCAGGCTACGCAATAAAAAATCAGTGGTACTTGTCGATCCGTAACCTTCCCGGTCTCTCCTTTTCAATGCAGATTTGGATGGCTTTCATTCCCTGATGAATGTTAATTGCCGTTCAACGGGAAATGAAACTGACCCTGATCCCGGTACCACTGTTTTATTGTTCATTCCTGTCTGTTTCCACTTTCAAACCTTCCTTCATACACTCGCTCTGATTCTGTGACATATGATTTGAAAACAATGGATTTCTGCTTTCTCCGGAATCAGAGAAAGCAGAATTTTCTGATAGTTGGTATGCGTTCATCAGCATTTCATCACAGCATTCCCAGGATAGGATGAGAGCACGGATTCAATCTCATCTGCCAGTCCGTTGAGCAGGTGGGAAATGCCGCCCGCGGGATTTTTGTCAGACCGGCTGCGGTGATCGGGCAAAGGACAGAAAAATGCATCCGCAAGATTCCGCATTTTTAAAATTGTCGGGGTCAGTTCGTCTCTGATATCCATAAGATTTCTCCTTTCGCAGATATGCTTTCCAGGGGGTCACCAGATTATGGGTGTGAACAACCTTGTCAGATTCGGAAAAAATCATATGCCAAGCCCGTTCTGTATGGCATATTTCACAAACCTGCGCTCCGCGCTCCGGTAATCCCCGCCGGAATAATGGTTGAGATTTTCCGGTATCCGGAAGGTTCTGCGGTAACGGCTGATCAGCCGTTCCATTCCTGTGTTTACGGCAGATACTCTTTTCATCATTCTTCCTCCTTATTTTATTGATTTAATACAACTGTATTGTTTATAAAAATAAACAGACAAAGCAAAAAAAAGATATTCACTTGAGACTCTGCGTCCTTTGCAGTTAACCTGTGTCTGTCAACGGCGTTGATCCACTGTCCAGGTTATGAATATCTGAAAATGCGAATTAAGGATTGAATCCGCCAATGCAAAATCAGTTGATTACAAAGCAGACTCCTCCTGTTCGATTTAATAATATCCTGTTTTTACTGATTTCAGAATTGTAAACCCTTAACTGGCATCAAAAATGGAACATGCTCAATTCAGCGGTATTCCCTGCATACCCAGATGACCTTTCCAATCACCCGGACACTGCGGATCTCATCCCCCTGCAGATAAATGGGGGCATATCTGCTGTTGTCACTGAGCAGCACCAGCCGATTGGGATGTTTTTCCACCCGTTTGATCAGGATCACATCATCAATTCCCAGCGCATATACGGCTCCGGCCACAATCTCAGTCTGTGCGCCGTCCACCAGAACCGTATCTCCGTCCCGGAGTTCCGGTTCCATGCTGTTGCCGAAAATGTCCATGAGCATCATCTGATCCGGATCCCCTTTTTTCCTCAGCCAGTTCCGGTGAAAGGAATAATAATGATGCCTGTCCGGCTCCGCATCCACCTGGAAGGAGCCCCCGCCTGCCGAAAGCCTGGCTTTGACTTTCGGAACCCGGAGAAAACCGGTTCCCGGTGTATGCTGCTGGCCTTCCCCTTTTTCCAGCCAGTCCGGATTCAGATCAAAAGACCGGGACAGTTTGAATATCCAGTTGGCCGGAACAAGCCCTTTTTTTTTGGCCTGGGTGATGGCCGAACGGTTTACTTTGAGAAACAGGGCCAGTTCGTTCTGGGAACTGATTCCTGTGGCCTCGTACACTCTGGAAAGAAATGTATCAAATTCAGATTCATTCATGTCAGGTTCCTGTCCGTTTTCATTTTGTTTATATAAATTAACACACAATACGGACGAATGCAACTGTTTTTTTCATGCAGCGTCAATTTTTTTCTGAAGCCTTCCGCCCTTTCTTTCCTGTTTACATCCCGCAGATTATTCCTTATAACAATTGACAAAGCAGGTTATCCCATTTTCTCCGGAATTTCCCCGGTCATGCCCGGCAGGTGAAGTGTAAAAGCTTCTCCCCGCGGGAATCATTGCAGAAACGCTGAGGCTTTATGGAAAACGGAAACATCATCATCGCCAATGCCGCACAGGTGGTCACATGCAGTGGGTTCAAGGCCAAAACCGGCAAAGAGATGTCTGATCTTCATGTTATTGAAAACGGGGCCGTGATCATTGAAAAAGGACGCATCAAAGCAGTGGGCCGGACAGCGGAACTGACAGATGGCCTTGACACAAAGGGATTTATTGTGATGGACGCGTCCGGGAAAGCTGTGCTTCCCGGTTTCACAGATTCCCACACCCATTTCATTTTCGCGGGATACCGGGCCGAGGAATTTTCCTGGCGGCTTCGGGGAGACAGTTATATGCGCATCATGGAACGGGGCGGGGGGATCATGAACACGGTCAGGGCCACCCGAAACGCTTCGGCAGAGGAACTGATGGGTTCGGGAAAGAAACGGCTGGATGCCATGCTTTCCTTTGGTGTCACCACGGTGGAAGGCAAAAGCGGGTACGGTCTGGACAGGGATACTGAAATCCGGCAATTGGAGGTCATGCGCGCACTGGATGAGAATCATCCGGTTGACATTGTTCCCACCTTTCTGGGCGCACATGCCATTCCACCGGAATACAAAGGAAAAGAGGAGGATTTTCTCACATGGATGTCTGAAGAGGTCATGCCGGAGATTGCACAGCGCAGTCTTGCGGAATTCTGCGATATATTCTGCGAAAAAAATGTCTTTTCCCTTGCCCAGTCCCGGAAATACCTGACACGGGCAAAGGAACTGGGATTCCGGCTGACCCTTCATGCGGATGAAATCGCGCAGTTGGGCGGTGCGGAACTGGCCGCGGAACTCGGAGCCGTATCCGCGGATCATCTGCTGCGGGCTTCGGATCAGGGCATTGCGGCTATGGCCGAAGCCGGGATTGTGGCCACGCTTCTGCCCGGCACAGCCTTCAGTCTGAAAGAGCCTTATGCCAGAGCCCGGTATATGATCGATCAGGGCTGCGCGGTGGCTTTGGCAACCGACCTGAACCCCGGAAGCTGTTTCACAGAATCCGTTCCCCTGATCTTTGCCCTTGCTGTTCTGCATATGGGCATGAGCACGGAAGAGGCTGTGACAGCCTTCACCATCAATGCAGCGGCCGCAGTGGGACGCGCGGACAGCACGGGCAGCATTGATCCGGGAAAAAAGGGGGATATTGTCATTCTGGAATATCCGTCCTGTCAGTTCATTCCCTACCATATGGCCGTGAACACGGTGGAGACGGTAATCAAGGAAGGAAAAATTGTGTTTGACAAAAAAGGAGGGCGTCAATGCTGACCGATCTGTCTGTGAACGAATTTCTGGAAAAAACCGCATCTGCCTCCCCTTTTCCGGGAGGAGGCAGTGTTTCCGCTCTGGGCGCTGCACTGGGTGCTGCACTTACGGAAATGGTGGCAAACCTGAGCATCGGAAAAAAAGGTTATGAAGCGGTTGCAGAGGCAATGCTGACCATCCGCACAAAGGCAGCGGAACTGAGGAAAAAACTCACGGAAAGCATTGATCGGGATTCCGGTGCTTATGAAGAGGTGATGAAAGCCTTTCAACTGCCCAGGGATACACAGGAACAGAAAACCGAACGGACAAAGGCAGTTCAGGATGCGCTGAAGAATGCGGCCCTGGTTCCGCTGGATGTGGCCGAAAACTGTCTGGAGGTCATGTCCCTGGCGGAAAAAGCTGTCCGTCTTGGGAATAAAAATGCTGCAACAGACGGGCAGGTGGGCCTCCTGATGCTCAGAAGCGCTGCACAGGGTGCGCTCCGCAATGTGAAAATCAATCTGGAATCCATACAGGACAGGAATTTTTGCAAAAAGCTGTCCGGACGGGTGAAAGAACTGGAAGATCGGGCAAGGGAAGAGGAAGTTCTTAAAATACCGGACTGTCCGGATCCCGGGTGTCAGTGTTCAGGTGTCAGGAAACAGACACTGAAACCTCAGAACGCAAAACCGGCACATCAGCAGTTTCCAAATCCCTAAGGGTTTGTAAAAAAATAACCTGTACGAATTTCTGCCCATAAACCCTAAGGGTTTTCAAAACCCTTAGGGTTTGGTGGAACAGCTTATTTTGATACAGACCCTAAGAACCAAAGAAGAATGGGTGGTGGGTCAAATCCGTTGATCTGAAATCCCCTCCCCCGGCGGGAGGGGAGTGTTTTTTTCTGCATCATCAACCGATTTGACCCACTATCGAAGAATGAGGATTCAACCGGGGGCTCATTTTTGCATGAGGCCGTATTTCTCCCGAAGTTTCTCTGACAGATTTCTGATTGCTGCAAATGCCTTTTCCACGGTTTTCTCTTTGTCCGGGTTCACCAGACAGCAGGTGGCAGGCGAAAGCAGACTCCGGGAAAACAGAAATTCCCGATCCAGACCTTTTGCATCCAGGGCATCCCAAATCTTTTCCAGACGATTTTCCAGTGTATTGAGATTTTCCTTTTCAAAAGGCTCAAAATTGGTGGGCACGATTCCCCACACCAGCACACCGCCTCTGTCCAGAAAACGCCGGATGGAGGGCGCACAGGAGGAAAAAATCTCTCCGTTGCTGTACACATCCAAAGAAAGGATATCCATATCCAGATTCAGAAGAAACTCCCAGTCCGGATTGCCGCACAGATGAATGCCCCTGGGTCGTTCAATCATGGCAAAAAAGGCTTCCAGATCCTCTTTGGCCTTGAAATCACTGTAACCGGACAGCGCTGAAAAAAGAAACTGCAGACCGGGTTCATCCACAAACATGAATGCGCTGGGATTGATTTTTTTCAGGCGATCCAGTTGCACATTGATGCGCTTGGACATGAATTCAAACAGAAAGGGTCGGATATTGTCATCAAACAGGATGGGACGCCGGTTTTCATCCAGCACATTGAATCCAAAGCTGATGGGTCCTTCCAACTGCCCCCGTATAGCCGGTCTGTCCGCAAGATCGAGTTGCAGAAATTTGTGATATACCACAGAATAGGTTTCACTGATGTCAAAATATTCCGGCTCATCATAATGGGACAGGGTTTCTTCAAATTCGCTGACAAATTTTTCATTGGAAAAACGCAGGGTCTGTTTTTCCACATCCAGCTCAATGCCGGGAAAATGTTCCGCAGCCTGCACATACATGTCTTCATAATAACTGAAATTGGGCAACTGGGGCCAGAAAGGGATGTCCAGAGACAGGGCCATTTCCAGCGCACGATCCACATCTTTATGGGGCATGACAGCCATTGCTGTGGTCAGGAGATTTCCGGGAATTGTCATGTTTTCCTTTCATAAAGTCTGAAATTTTGTCTGCATGTGTCTGAAAACAAAAAAATCTTCGTCAAACTTTGTGTCTTTTGGCCTTTGGGGCATAAAAAGCGGAAAAGGAACAAAGACGCTACGGTTCTCAAAGAGACACTGCCATTGCGTAAGGACTGAGGAGTCCCGAACTGAAAGTTTGAGAAACTGAAATGATTGGAGGCAATATATGCCAGACTTTCCGTTTGGCGCTCCGACATTATGCATCCCGATGCACAGTGTCCGGACTGAAGGCGGGCAGACAGACAGCGATATATTCTGCCCCGCCCGGAAAGGGCGTGCTGTACTGCACCCATTCCCCTTTGGAAACAATGACAGACTGACCGCTTTTCACATCCATAAATCCGCTTTGGCTTTTCACCCGGAGCGTGCCGCGCAATACAACGGAGTATTCATCAAATTCCGGACACTGCCCCGGCTCCTCCCACCCTTCCGGGCTGTTCATTCTGGCAATGCTGACCTCCTGGGTGTCTGAACTGACCCTGCCGACAAATTCCTCGATGATTTTTGGTTTGTTTCCGGCCGCCTCGATTTTGGCCGGAAATTGGATGAGTTGTATCATATTGCCGCCTTTTCTGAGAATATTCTGATTAAGCTGAAGCATGCTGACCGCAGGAAGCACCGGAACCTGGCAGACTTTTCCGGATTTTGACAATCCGTGCCTGGTATCTGTCATCTCCGGCCAGAAAACCGCTGGTCAGGCGGATGATCAAAAAAGAAAGTCCCAGGAAGGAAAAGGCAAGCAGAGCGCACGCATTGGTGGTGTCAAATCCGTAAAGGGAAGCTATGTGCGATCCGAGAATTGCGCCTGCGGCCATGGCAAACACCGGAAACAGATAGATCAGCATGGATATTTTGATAAAAGATCCGGTTTCAAATCCCACCACCACTGCATCCCCTGTCTTTGCCCCAACTGCATTGAGGGCCTCCACCTGTCCTTCCTTGCCACCTTCGCAGGAATCCTTTGACGCGCATCCTTCACACGCGCTGCTCCGGATCGTTTTCACCCACGCTGTTTTTGCATCTGTTTTGACAACAATTCCGTTTTCTGTAACCATTGTGTATCTCCATTCCTAATTATTAACTGATGTTACGCAGCCCATCTGAAAATCAACCGGTTATTCACTTTTACCGTCATTCCGGCGAAGGCCGGAATCCAGTATTTTCAGTATATTCTGGACTCCGGCTTTCGCCGGAGTGACGAGGTTGCGTAGCATCAGTTATTAAGCATCAGAACAAATTTCATCCTGATTTGATTTTTTGGCAGTAAAAAAATCCGTTCACAGAAGTGAACAGTAAAGCAAATCCATTGTCAAATATAACTCCCCAATCAATATTATCAATATTTGCAGAAAAAAATATCCTGACCCTTTCATCCGGTTTTCCCTGCGGGTTTGCAAAAAAACAGGTTCAGAAATTTTTCTGTCCGCAAGAACTTTGATTCAAAAAACCGGATTTTTTCGGAAAAATCCGGTTTTTCTGAGGAACCGGCAGAAAATATTGTATAATTTCAATAGCGATTTGGTATAATACCGATTCTCCATTGATTTAATGGAATGCTTTGTTCACATCCGGAAATATTCCGGTATTCAAAAAACCGGATTTTTCGGAAAAATCCGGTTTTTCTGAGGAACCGGCAGAAA
>CAZDIU010000240.1:0-8403 GCA_964505535.1 uncultured Desulfobacterales bacterium
CAATCGCGCCGTCAATATGGCCCCGATCCAGCAGGTGAACCAGCAGCGCTGTCACCACACCGCCGTCCGTGGCTTTGGCCCGGATAGCCGGATCCTTGGCCCTGGCTATGGTGGTTTCCAGCACACTGCCGATGGGCGGAACCCATCCGGCCAGTTTTTTGGTCTCCTCCTGCATTTCATCAATTTCCGGGCAGATGGAATAGCACAGCCCGCATTCAATGCACTTTTCTTTGGCTGCGTATTCCGGCATGCCTTTGTCATTGAGCTGCAGCGCGCCGTAATTGATGGAGGTGCAGAAGGTCACACATCCGCCGCAGTGGTGGCACAGACCCGGAGTCTGAACCTCTTTGATCAGGTCGTCAAAGGTTTTGGCTTTCATAAATCCTCCTACACCTGGGGTCTGGGATACAGCCCGGCTGCTTTGACAATCTCAGGGACTTTTTCCTCCCATTCAATGGCCATGATATGGAACCCACGGATGCCAGGCACCTCCTTGAGTTCCTGAATCTGCTCAATGCACATCTTGACGCCTTCCTCAGCCTGCTTTTCCTTGGGCGTGTCAGCCAAGCGTTTGACCACCGCGTCCGGCACATCCATGCCCGGAACCCGGTTTTTCATATACCGTGCCATGCCAACGGATTTCATGGGGGTCATGCCAGCCATGATGAAAACCTTTTCATGCAGTCCCCGATCCACAATTTTCTTCATCCAGTCCTTCATCTTATCCATGTTGTAAATGCACTGGGTCTGGATGAATTCCGCACCTGCGGCCACTTTCTTTGCCAGCCGTGCCACCCGGATTTCATAGGGATCAGCAAAGGGATTTTCTGCCGCGCCCACAAACATCTGGGGAGGACGCTTGATTTCCTCTCCGCTGAGGAATTTGCCCTCATCCCGCATCTTGCGCACGGTCTGAATCAACTGCATGGAATCCAGATCATGCACGTTCTGACCTTTGGCATGGTCTCCGAATTTCTGATGATCGCCGCTCAGGCACAGAATATTGTTGATGTCCCAGGATGCCGCGCCCAGAATGTCACTCTGCAAAGCAATCCGGTTTCTGTCCCGTGTCACCATCTGCAGCACAGCCTCCACACCCAGCGTTTTCAGGCGGATGCACGCAGCCAGCGAACACATGCGGCAGACCGAGGTCTGGTTGTCCGTGATATTGATGGCATCCACATAATCCTTGATCAGTTCCGCTTTTTCCGCAATGGCTTTGGGATCACTGCCCCGTGGCGGACCGCATTCGGATGTGACACCAAAATGACCGGCTCTGAGAACCTTTTCCAGTTTGCTTGGGGTTTTTGCTTCACTCATTGACCAAATCCTCCCTCACCAGTTTGCGGGGTCCGCCGGCTCTGTCCGTGGACCAGTCCTTGACAGGCGCAAGTTTTTCATAATCATCCATTTTGTTCAGCACTTTCAGGCGATCCACAATCAACTGCCATGCGCACGGTGTGTCTTTGCTGATTTCGCAGGAACCTTTGGTGGAACCGCCGCAGGGACCGTTGAGCAGCCGTTTCGCGCACCGGGCAATGGGGCATACACCGGCTGTCTGTCCCAGAATGCACTGTCCGCATGCCTGACACCGTTCTGTGTACACACCGAATTTTTCCACTGCCCCCAGGAAAGTGGTGTTCAGTCCCGGATAGATCGGTTTGGCGTATTTTTCCGCCATGAACTGAACCCCGATGCCGCAGGCTGTGCTCAGAACCGCCTCCGCGCCCTGTATCTCGCTTTCGGCCTTTTCAAAAAACTCGTGTTCACACTGGCGTTCAATGCCGGAATTGGTGATCTCAATGTTCACGCCTTCCTGCGTTGCCTTCATCCGCAGCAGGGAAGCCATGATTTCAGCCTCTTTGTTGCCGCCCTGCTGACACACAGCCACGCAGGTGTTGCACCCAAAGACCAGAACCTTTTTGTGACCCTTTATCATTTCCCAGATTTCTTCCAGGGGTTTCTGTTCTCCGACAATCATCGTGAATCACTCCTTTCCTCTGTGTAAGGCAAACCATATGGGAGAAGGTCCCATCTTTCTGATCTTCTCCGTGAATTCTATGCAGATTTCCGCCCACCGGGGTCCCATGGCCGCAGACAGATTGTACATTTCAATCCGTTCCGGCGCAATACCGACTTTGGGAAGCAGGGTTTTCAGATGAACGACTCTTTTCTTTGCGTTGAAATTTCCTTCCAGGAAATGGCATTGTCCCTCCAGTCACCCGGCCACAAAAAGGCCGTCAACGCCCCGCTCAAACGCGCGCAGCGCGTAGGCATGATCCAGTTTTCCCGTGCAGGGAATCCGGATAATCTTGACATTGGGCGAATAGGACAGGCGCATGACTCCGGCCAGATCAGCCGCTGCAAACGCGCAGTAATGGCAGGCTATGGCCAGCACATTGGGTTCCCATCCCGGAGGCGCGTCCCGCGGGGTTTCCACAGGGGGTTTTTCCTCCGCTGCTTTGGGTTTTCCGCTCATAATATTTGTTTCTCCCCGTTATCAGTTATCAGTTGCCAGTTATCAGGGGTCAGTGTTCAGTTGTCAGTTGCCAGTGTTCAGTTGTCAGTTGCCAGTGTTCAGTTGTCAGTTGCCAGTTGCCAGTTATCAGTACCAATTAAAACTGTTTACTTGTTTACTGATAACTGTTCACTGATAACTGTTCACTGTACGGCCTCATCAATCATGGCAAAGATCTGTTCATCCCGGAAGCTGTTGACCTGGAATGCCTTTGCCGGACATACACCCGCGCAGATGCCGCAGCCTGTGCAAAGCACTTCGTTGTGGCTGACTTTTCCGTCTTCTGCAATATAGGGTGATCCAAAGGGACAGAGCCGGAAACAGGCAAGACAGGACATGCAGATGTCACGGTTATGTTTGGAGATGATGCCGGAGACCCCAAGTCGCTCATGGGACAGAAGCACGCCTGCGCGGCCTGCTGCTGCCAACGCCTGACCAAGGGTTTCATCCAGATTTTTGGGTGCATGTGCCAGCCCTGCCAGGTAAATGCCCTCACTTGCGAAATCCACAGGCCGCAGCTTGACATGTGCCTCCAGAAAATAACCGTCCAGATTCCGGGTGAGTTTGTACTGACGGCTGACTTTTTCTGTGCTGGGATGGGGCCGCAGCCCTGTGGAAAGCACCACAAAATCCGGACTCAGCACCACTTCCCGGTTCATGACATAGTCAAAGGCACTCACTTTGATGAGGTTGCCCATAATCTTCACGTCCGGTTTCTTTTCCGGTTCAAAGCGCACAAACAGCACGCCCATTTCCCGTGCCTTCTGGTAATAATCCTCACGCAGACCATAGGTGCGGATGTCGCGGTACAGAATGGTCACATTGGCTGTGGGGGATTTTTCCTTGATCGCGATGGCGTTCTTGATTGCGTCCTGACAGCAGATCCGGGAGCAGTAATTGCAGGGTTCCTCTCTGGAACCCACACACTGGATCATCACAAAGTGTTTGCCTTTGGTGTTGAGACCTTCGGCAATCTGTTTTTCCAGTTGACGCTGGGTGATGATCCGCTCACTTTCCCCGTATCCGTATTCCGTGGGCTGATATTCCACACCGCCGGTTGCCACCACAATCGCTCCATGCACAAAGGTGTCACCGTTGGTGAGCGTTGTCTGGAAATTGCCGATGAAGCCCCCGCTTTTGTCCACTTCCGCGCCCGTATGCACTTTGATTTTGGGATGGGACTGCACCAGTGCGATTTTCTCTTTCACAAACGCCTGCACATCACTGCCGTCGAGCGTGCGGTAAACCTGATTTGCCAGACCGCCCAGCCGGTCCTCTTTTTCCACAATATGCACATCAAAGCCCTGATCTCCCAGAGCCAGCGCAGTGGTCATGCCTGCCACGCCTCCGCCGATGACCAGGGCCGCAGGTGTCACAGGCACGGAATCTGTCTTTACAGGCTGCAGGAACCGGGCTTTGGCAACATTCATGCGCACAATGTCGGTGGCTTTTTTGGTGGCTGCGGCATTCTGTCCCATATGACACCAGGAACACTGCTCCCGGATGTCCGCGAGTTCAAACAGGTATTTGTTGAGTCCCGCGTCCCGGATGGTTTCCTGAAACAGGGGCGCATGAGTCCGGGGAGTGCAGGATGCCACAATGACCCGGTTGAGATTATGCTCCCGGATCAGTTGCTTGATCTTTTCCTGACCGTCGGGTGCGCATGCATACATCAGATCTTCGGAATACACGACATTGGGTTCTTTGCCGATTTCCGCAGCCACATGTTTCACATCCACGGTCTGGGAAATATTGATGCCGCAGTGGCAGACAAACACACCGATACGGGGATCTGCTCCTGTGACATCGGTTTCAGGCGGCAGTTCCTTGACCGTGATTTCGGTTCCTCTGGCATCACCGAGCAGAGCCATGCTTCTGCCTGCGACCGCACTGCCCTGTGCCACAGTTTCAGGAATATCCTTGGGTCCCTGAAAGGTTCCGGTCACATACACTCCGGGCCGGGAGGTTTCCACAGGACCGAACACAGTGGTTTTGGCAAAGCGGTGTTCATTGGGGGCTATGCCAAAGGTTTTTGCCAGTTCCAGTGCATCCTCATGGGGCTGGAATCCGATGGACAGCACCACCATGTCAAAGGTTTCGTTTGTCAGGGTTCCGTCGGGCTGGGCATACCGCAGGATCAGATTGCCTGTGCCGGGTTCCTCTCGCACATCCGAGACCATGGTGCGGCGGTAGACAACACCGTACTGGTTTTTTGCCCGATCCACGTATTTGTCAAAATCTTTGCCGAAAGCCCGCATTTCCATGTAAAAAATCGTGGGCTGCACATTGCTGTCATGTTCTTTCGCGATCACAGCCTGCTTGGTTGCGTACATGCAGCACACCGAGGAACACCAGGGATTCGCGTTGCGTTTGTCTCTGGAACCCACGCACTGAATCCATGCCACTTTTTTGGGATGCCGTTCGTCAGAGGGACGTTTGACTTCTCCCATAAAAGGACCGGATGCGGAAAGGATACGCTCAAACTGCAGGGAGGTGACCACGTTGGGCCAGCGTCCGAATCCCAGTTCTCCCCGGATTTTGGGATTGTAGCGATCCAGACCCGGACTCAGAATGATGGCTCCCACGTTCAGGTCATATTCTTTTTCCTTATCCTCAAAATTGATGGCTCCGGTGGGACAGAACTTCACACATGCCCGGCATTTGCCTTTGGTGAGATAAATGCAGTTTTCTTTGTCAATCACCCGTGTGAGGGGCACAGCCTGTGGGAGAATGGTGTAAATGGCCTTGCGTTTGCTCAGCCCCTGCTCAAACTCACTGACCACAAGCCGGGGACATTTTTTCTCGCACGCACCGCACCCTGTGCACAGCACCGGGTCCACAAACCGGGGCTGCTCCCGCACTTTTACCGTAAAATTTCCGGGTTCTCCGTCCACCCCCACCACATCCGCGAGGGTGTGAATCACAATGTTGGGATGACGCCCCACTTCCACCATCTTGGGGGAAATCATGCACATGGAGCAGTCACCTGTGGGAAAGGTCTTGTCCAGCATGGCCATTGTTCCGCCAATGGAAGACTGGCGCTGGATCATATGGACTTTGAACCCGCTGTCAGCCAGATCAAGGGCCGCCTGCATACCACCGATGCCGCCGCCCGCAATCAGGACAGATCCGCGTTTGATGCTATTTTTGCTCATCCTGTTCCAGCTCCTTTAAAAGTTTCGTGCCGTCAATAAAATGCCGGTCGGCCTGGAGTTCTTCGGGAGTGATGCCCAGAGCGGTGCCCACCACCTCGGTGATGAAATAGACCGGCAGACGATCGGTTATTCCATGCCTTTCACAGAACGCGTCCTGCTGCGCATCCAGATTCAACTGGCACATGGGGCAGGTGACCACAAAGCAGTTTGCGCCCCGCATCAGGGCTTCTTTCATGATTTTTGCCATAAGGCTGTGTGCGGTCTGCACATCATTCACAGCCGCAGACGCTCCGCAGCACCAGGTTTTGCAGTTCCAGTCAATGGCCTGCACCCCCACAGACGCCAGTACGGTTTCCATGCCCTGGGGATTTTCCACATTGTCCGGAACCGGAACAGTGTAGGGGAAACGGGTCTGCATGCACCCATAATAGCATACCGGATGCAGCCCTCTGAATTTTTTGATATTTTTATTCTTTATCGCTCCATCGTCAATCCGGGAGATGAGAACCTCCAGAATGGAAGACACCTTGAGACCTCCCCTGACCCTGCGGGACAGTCCCCGATTGATTTCGCTGCGCAGCCCGGGATTATCCTCCAGACGCTTCTGGGCCACAAGCGTTCTGGAATAGCAGGCCGAGCAGGGAATCACCACTTCCTCAAACCCCGCAGCCTCGGCAATGCCGATGTTGCGGGCAGGCATGCCCACAGCCAGAAAATCATTCACCTTGCCCGCGGATGTGGCCCCGCAGCAGTTCCAGTCTTCGATTTCCCTCAGTTCCACCCCCAGTTCGGAAAATACCCGGCGGGACTGCACATCATACAGAGCGGAAGACTGCTTGAGGGAACATCCGGGATAATAGCCTATTTCCATGATCCACCTCTTTTCAGATGTCAGTGTTCAGTTATCAGTTATCATTCACCAGTGCACTTCAAGGATCAGGAAAAAAATTCTGTTTGCTGTTTGCTGTTCACTGATAACTGATAACTGTTTACTGATAACTGTTCACTGATCAATCGTTGTCGTCTGTTTTGCTTTTTTGTACAGGGCCTTGATTTCTCCCCGGCCTTTGGCCAAAAGGAATCCCGCGTGCATCCGTTTGCGTTTGAACATGGCCAGTCCGAGTTTGGCCTGTTCCCTGATTTCCTCCGCAATGGCATTGTAATTTTTCACCCTGGCTTCCCGCAGTGCGCCTTTGGTTTCATACACTCCCATGAACTCCACTTCGTTGACCCGGCCCCAGCGCACACCGGATTCCACAAACGCGTCATGGAACTCTTTCACCTTTGGCAGCAACGGTTCCACATGGGCCTCCTTTGCCATTTTTTTCAGGGTTTCCGTAATCCGTGCAGTCTGGATGTCATTGGGACAGCGGGTTCCGCAGGTGTAGCAGGAAACACATTTCCAGACCAGTTGATTGTTCAGGGCTGTCTCCCTGTCCCCCAGCACGACTGTGCGGATGAGCAGGTTGGGGGTGAAACATCCGGTTTCATCTCCCACTGAGCATCCGGCCGCGCAGCGCCTGCACTGATAACAGGCAGTCAGCATCTGTCCCGACCGCTCCATCACCTCCTGTAAAAAGGGATTGGTCCGTTCGGGACTGAATTCGATTGCAGGTGCCGTCATGTTCTCTCCTTTTTCGTGAAGCCTCTGTGTTTTTTTCAGGCCTCACATGGTTGAAGTTACAGTGACATGTATCCGCTTTTCCGATCACGTATGTTTTTTGGAAAAAATGTGCAGTATTCGGTTTATCTGTCAGAAATCATATTGTTTCTTTCCTGTCTGCTTCGGCTGACTTCCATTAAAATGAATCAGATACGGGTTCTCTCCGTATGGGACAGGAAAAAATTCAGAAAGATAACCTTTCTGATTTACAGAATAAAATAACAGAACTCACAACAGGGGCCATGCAGCCGTATCCGGAACCGCAAACTTGTCTGACTAAAATATTAACAAGATAAATCAAAAGGATATGACAGCATATGAGATTGATAATTTAATGAATTCGATTTATTATGTTTTTATCCATATAATTGATATTCATTATTTGGTCAAGGAGAAAATACATTTTTTCATGAAAATTGCCGGACTGTCAAATAAATTCTCTTTCTTCAGTCTTTTTCACGGAATTCAGAACGGTGGCAGGACAGACTTCCTCTCAGCCCGCAGCCTCCTGAACCCGCGGGCACTGAATCTGATGCAGGGCAGGCAGGAATGTATTGGCCGGTTATTTTCTTTACATTCAGAGAGAATTATGCAGAACACACATGTTTTGAGATAACAGACTGATGTATAAACCTGTATCAGAACATTCGGTTCCGTTGATTTGAGCAAACAGGCATTCGCTCCGGGAGCGGAATCCGATCACAGTTTTATTGTCGGACAAACAAATCACAAAAAACAAAAACGGATTCCCGAAACAGGGAATCCGTTCATTGTCCGAACCGGGCTGGTCAGGATAAAAGGATTTGTTTTATTATTACAGGAATTTTCCCGTAATACATGGAGAGAGTCTCTGCCTCCTGGTCCAAGAAGCAAAGCCTTCGGAAACGCATTATTGCCCGGCAGAACCAGCTAACAGGTTGAGATTTTTCAAACAGCCTCTTAAGGAAACAGCATTGAATCTATACCCCTGTTTGCAACATCAGATTTCCGAAGTTTTCAAAACCCTGAAGTTTGGGTAGTGGGACTTTTCATGCTGATAATGTCAGATTATAATGATCAATAAAATT
>CAZDIU010000241.1:0-8260 GCA_964505535.1 uncultured Desulfobacterales bacterium
TCCTCAATCACAATCCGGATTTTTCGCACGGATCTGTCTTTTTCCTCTTTCCGTTCTTCCTCTGTTTTCACCCGGACTTCCGCATATCCGGCTTTCCGGTACCTGTCACGGATATTGCGGATGCTTCTCCGCAGTCCCAGATCACCTTTGTTTCCCTTTTCTGCAAAGACCAAATCTTTTTTCAGGGTCATGCCCCAGAATTCTTTGTTGCCCTCAAAGTCAATGTCATAACGCGGGCCTTCATCAATATGGATGCGGATAAGAGCAGTCCTTTTTTCCGGATTTTTTTCCACATCCGCACGAATCAGAACCTCCGCATATCCCTTGTCCCGGTAAAATTCTGTCAGATTTTTGACATCCCTGTCCAGATCCTTCTGCACCAGCCTGCGTATGCCCCCGGGAAAAAGGGAGGATTGCCAGGTTTTGATGCGCATTTTCAGACGTGCATCGGAAAATGCCTGATTTCCCTTTATTTCCAGATTTTTTATACGGAAATACTCCCCTTTGTCAATATCCACGAAAACTGTATAACTGCCGCTTTCCGGCTCTTCCTTTGCCGAAACCCGTATGTTCGGAGAGATATAGCCTTCGGTAATAAAAATTTTGGATATGGATGCGGCCTGCTCCGCGAGTTTTTTCTCATCAAAGACATCTCCTGTGTAAATGCTCATGGCATTCAGGATTTCTTTTTCCAGCAGGGGAAACCCGCCTCTGATTTTTATGTCCCTGATCCGGCGGAAAGGCACAAGCCGAAATGTCAGCGCAATTTCGGCTTGTGTCCAGTCCGGATCCGGAATGTCAATTTCCTTAAACATCTTTGATGCCGTAAGCCGATCCACGGATCTTCTGAATTTTTCCTCTGAAAAGCGCTCTCCCTCTCTCAGATCAGTGAGTTCCCGCGCCATTTTTTCCATATAGGCCGTATCCCCGGGCATATCAGCAATTTTGATGAAAATCCGGGAGATTGTCGGATTTGCATCCATGTGCTGCTGCGCGTGTGCCGGACAGTGCACGTTTGAGCCTATCCAGAATCCGGCCATCCACAGAAAGAGGCAAATTTTTCTCTGTATCATAAAAATATCCTGTTTTTTTACTGTCAAGATGTTATCAGGTTTGATTTTGAAGGTTCAGCCTGGTACTCTGTCAATCCTGAATCTGTGATTGATAAAAACCGGATTTTTTTCAAAAAATCCGGTTTTTATGTGCCGCTGAACGCACAAAATCAAAGTTGACAAAGCACTGGGGAAACAGAGATTTCTGTCCCCACCCAAAACACTGTCCAGCATAACGTCCCTTTTGAAAAAAGTACAGCAATGCTGTTATTTATTCAATGCCGTTTCCTTAAGGATAAAATTTCCCTCCTCCGCAGGAGGGATCAGGGGAGGGGGAAAACAAGACCCTGCAGTCAGATGATTTTCCACCCTCCCCCTGCCCCTCCCGTAAGGGAGGGGCGCCTTAAGGAAACGGCATTGGTTATTTATTCGCATTATTCATGCCCAGGAATGCGGCCAGCCGTTCCTCCAGAACATTCTCCGGCTGTTTTCCCATGATCCGTTCCGATGCTGTTCCGTCCCGGAAAAATATCAGCAGGGGAATTCCGGTGATTCCAAAGGCTTCAATAGCGGCCTCACCAGCCCAGTACACAGGAAAATCCACATGCTGCTGATCAATGATGGGCTGCATGGCTTCGGGTCCTGCGTAATCCACACTCAGAGCAACAACGCGCAGTCCCTTATCCCGGTATTTCCTGTTCAGTCTGACCAGCATGGGCAATTCCTCTTTGCAGGGGCCGCACCAGGAAGCTGTCACTGCAAGCAGAACACATGCTTTTTTATCCGAAACCAGTTCCTTAAATGCCTGCACCGTGATTTTCCTCACCGGATTTCGGGTTTCTTCCGCATGGGAAACGGGCAGAAAAAGGAAAGAAAAAAGAAAAATCAGCAGACACAGTCTGAATTCTTTCATCAGGATCTCCTGATATTATGGAAAAATATGGCTCTGTTATCTCATCTGCATATATTCTGAAGACCGTTCAGGCAATTTCAAAACTCTGTGTTCGTCATTCCGGCGAAAGCCGGAATCCGGATTCAGGCCCTTTTCCGGACACAGGCTTTCGCCGGTGTGACGGATTTGGGCAGTTTTGAAAATGCCTGTTATTTGACGACTGCCTTTCCGTTCAGCAGGCGGAAACAGTCCGCAGCAAGTTCTTTCTTCCAGCCTCGGGCCCGCAGTTTTTCAGGGCTGAGGATATCCGGCACAGTTTCAAACAGTCCGGCCAGATGGGCTTCACGCACAGTGAGTGACAGCATCTGTTCCATATCGTTGGCGTTTATTCCCCCGCCTGCAATAATCTCGATCGGACCTGCCGGAATCAGGCACTGTTCTGTCATTTTTGTCATTATTCCCAACATTCCGGAAAGATAGAAATGGGTCGGAACGTTTGAAACAGCATCGGCGGCATGATCATAACCTGCTGCCCGCAGGGCAGTTGCAAGACCCCGCTGAATAGCCGGAAGATATTCACCCTGAAAATATCCCCCAACACAGGCAAGCCCCCTGGCAAGGGAAAGGGTAAGAAAACAGGTAAAAATCGAAGGGATCAGCCGCTTTTTGTTTATAAGTTCACAGATTGCTTCAGGGGTGTAAGGAAACTCAAAATAGTTACACCGATCGTCCCTTCCATGCAGAATTTTTTTCTCGGATTCGGCCGTTTCAATACAGAGCGGTATTCTTCTTCCTGAATCATTAATGCACCAGAAAAAAACTGTTCCGCATCCGATTGGAATTCCTTCTTTTTTATCATCAGATGAGCTGAATTTCACACGCTGTGAAAGTTTCTCCAACACCCAGCATCCATTTACATCATCCAGTATCTCAAGCACTTTCTGCCTGAGATCCGGATCAAACATGACACACCATGCCAGACTTTCCTGATTTCTCAGGTCAGATGTCAAAAGCATACTGCTAATTTTTTCAAGTTCAAGACAGAGCATTTCCGGAGCAGTATCAGGTTCTGAAAACAGACGCTTCCAGATACGTCGGTTTAAAATTGCTGACTGAGTGGAATAATCAGGGAGAGACAATACAGAATCAGCATTATAGTCTTCCTGAAATATTGTATGCATCGTATCGGCAATCACATTGGGAATTTGCTTATTTCCAAGCATCTTATCAAGGTTTTTTTCAGCGGATTCAATCATGGTCCGAGTAAGAGGGGGCGCTGCGCTGACTGTCTGCTTTCGCAGACGGTTTGAAAAAATGGGCAGTTTTATGGGCATACTGTCAAAATCGGAAATGCTGACATGATAAAACAATGCCCCCTGCGGATATGTCAGGTTGTCAAGGGGAATGTTGGCACAGGAAAACACAGGAACACAGGTGGAGTCTGGGGTACCCCTTCCCGAATTGAGGGAAAAAATCAGGCTGCTTTGCAGGGACTGTGAAAAAAATTCAACACCGAGATGATTTGAAGTCAGAATCACGGGGCAGTTTTTGAGGTCATTCACAGCCTTTTTTGCAACAGTTTCTCCTGAAAGCAGCGCTGTGTATTGGTGCAGCGCATCAAAAAAATCATCGCGCTCCTGATACGATGGACTTGGATTTACAATAAAATTTTCCAGATATGCGGAAAGCGGTCTGTCGCCGTGTTCCTGTATGGTCCGGTTCACAACCGGGAGTTTCTGACAGGCAGTCTCAAGGTAATATTCAGCAGACATATGGCAATTTTATCTTTCTTCTTATGTGTTCAGGTGATTTTCAAATCGGAGTGTCACTGTTTTTTAAACATTACCAGTACAGCGTCTTTTGGCTTTACCCCCAGGACCTTTGCGAGCTTGTCCTCTCTTCCGTTCTTTTCCCATGGATTAAAATCCTCATTTTCTTCCTGAAGGTTTTTTCTTACCATCAGAACCGTCAGGTTTCTGACGGCCTCATGGACTTTTTCCCAATCTCCGTCAACAAGCCCGAGATAGGTTTGCCTGAAAGCGTTTATGGCAAAATCCAAATCTTTATAGGGAACAGTCAGCAGAATTTCCCTCCCATCTTTTTTCGCCAGTCTCGGATACACATCATAACCGCTTACCAGTCCTTTCTCGACAAGTCTGACGCGGGAATGCAGGGCTGATGACTGTGTGCTGGTAGTGAAAAACACATCCGGATGCAACTCTGTGAGCAGTTTTGCACCGATATATTTTCCAATGCCATGACTCTGATATTCAGGCAAAATCGCAGTGGAGATCAGGTACACTCCATTCACAGTTTTTCCCTCATACGCAAATTCCCCGCAGTTGCATATATTGGCTGCCGCCAGTCTGCCGCTTTCATTCTTAAAAAGAATAACCTGTCTGCGAAAGTTGCCGAAACCTGCTGTAATATAATCGTCAATATGAATCTTTCTTTTATATTCAGGCATGTTTGGAAAAGCAAGAAGATACAGTTCCGCAATGGCGGATCGCAGGCATTTTTTCTCCGTCTCACTTTGAAGAATCTGATCCGTCAGAAATGTTTCTGTTGTGATTCTGGAACCTTTTATTTCCATTGTGCTGCATTCATTCATGACCGGTGTTCTCCTTTGCAATGTTTAATACCGATTCTCCATTGATCTGAAACACAGATTTTTCGGAAAAACCGGATTTTTCAAAAAAATCCGGTTTTTTTGAATACACGGAAACTTCTTTTTGCCTGCCTGCGGGTATCTTTTCAATGGAGAATCGGTATAAGATGTTTTTACCGATTCCGGAACACGGAGCTTTTTGTCCGTCTGGGTCAGCAAAAGCAGAAGAAGCGTGAAGATCAGACAGGCATATCCGAAATAGGTGACACCTGTTCTGACATCCCGGAAGACTTATCCTCTTCCGCAACACGGGACGAAAAATCAGCCATGAGTCTGGCCTTCCTTGAACAGCGAAAACAGGGCAATGATAAAGTTCCGGCGCAGAGGACCCCACAGCCATAAGGGATGAGTCTGCCGCATTGTTTGTTTTTTTAGTGGCTAAACATTTGTTATATAAATATAAATCACAGAAACCCAATCAAAAATGAATATAGAGTACTTTTATACTTTATTGCCGCTCAGAAAGTCAATACAGGAAAGAACTTGAAGTATTTTTTCTGTTTATGAGATAAATTTGTATTATTCTTTCTCTGTTACTGTGAAAGAAATCTGTTGCCTCATGGCACACTCTCAGATAAAAGATCTGCGCAATCAGGCAAGGAACTGAAACGGGTAATACAATTCCCCATTGAAAATATACTTATTAGCAGACAAAAAAGTTATCGTGTGTTCAACAACCGGATTTTTCCTGAAAATCCGGTTTTTCTGAAAAAACTGTACGCCTGAAAAATTTGTGTCTCAGATCAATGGGGAATTGGTATAATACCGTGAAAGAGACAGCGGGTTGCACCGAGAGCGAAACACCTCATAAAAAGCGGATGCAGAGGATTCAGTCTGTCTCAAACTTTGTCCGTTTTCGCCGCTGATCCGCTGCCCCGTCTTTCTGTGTCCAATACGCCAAACCAAAGTTGGCAACACACTGAAAGGAAATTGAAAAATGAAAATTTCTGCAAATTCCGAAACAGGTTGTCTGCGTGCTGTGCTGTTGGGATTTATAGATGATTATAAAATCGGCAATCCTGTGAACAGTGTTCAGCGATACTATTACAGGCAGGATCCCCCGTGTTCTGCCTTAATGACAGAACAGTATGAAAGTCTGGCAGAAACATTTGAAAATCATGGAGTCCGGGTTTACCGCTACGATCGGAAGCCGGAAAATATGGACAGGCCCTTTGTCCGTGATGCAATAGCAGTGATTGATGATACCCTTTTCATCTGTTCCATGAAAAACCGGCACCCTCCAAATATCAAAAATCTGCTGGCAGAAATCGAAAGCCCTGTGATACAGGCTGAGGCCGGGATTCTGGAAGGGGGGGATATCATTCTGGACAAAGACATTCTGTACCTGGGAATGGGGGAACGGACTGATGCAGCGGGATTTGAGTGGCTAAAAAGAAAACTGGGGCACAAATTTGAGATTCAGCCTGTTCATCTTACCAGTGAAACCCTGCATCTGGATATTGTGTTCAATCTGGCAGGTAAAAACATTGCCCTGATTTATTCCCCGGCCTTTGAAAAATCCTCTCTGGACATCCTGAGGAAAAGGTACAGGTTATTTGATGTAAGCGCAGAAGAGCAGTTTGCACTGGGGATTAACATTGTTTCTCTGACACCGGAAACGGTTATTTCGGAAAAAAGGGCGGTTCGAATCAATGCGTTTTTAAAAAAAGAAGGTCTTGATGTAATAATGCTGGATTACAGTGAGGTTTCAAAACTGGGGGGAGCGTTTCGGTGCAGCACCTGTCCCTTGATACGGGACAGGATATAGCTGAAAAATAACAATGTAATTATGGAATCTGAAAAACAGATGTGCACTCAATCTTCGTGAAACTTTGTGCAGTTGCTGGAGAAAATGCGGTATTCAGTGGGCTGTCAAAAAAGTTTCTTCATATTTTGAGGAGTCCAAACTGAAAGTTTGGATGCTGCGAATTTTGCCAAACTTTCAGTTTGGCACTCCGCAACCAGTCTTTTTTGAATGTGAAAGAATTATTTTGACAATCCATTCAGTGCTGAAATTTTTTTCAGATTCCATATAAATCTGCTCCGATTCACTCATCCTGCAATATTTTTGATGTTTTTGCAGAGCTCGCATCACCGATTTTTTCATCGGTCCGGGTTATAAAAAGCAGAAGAAGTGTGAGGATCAGATAGGTGAATCCGACATAAACCACGCCTGCTCTGATATCCGCTGCCGCAACCAGGCCGCCGAACATCATGGGACCTGCTGCCTGACCAAAGCGGTTCACAAGGCGGAAAGTGGCTATGGCTTTTCCCTCTCCTGCTTCACGGGTGATTTTCATCTTCAAAAGATATGCCACCTGGGCAACAAATACAAAGCTTTGGGACAAACCCAGAAAAAATATTGCGGTGAGAACCGCTGCTATCCCTTCAAAAAAATAAAAGGATACAAACGACAGACCTCCCAGGATTCCGCCAGCCACCATGAACATTTTTTTTCTTTCGGAAACATCGATGTATTTGCTGATCAGGGGCCCTGCATAGATGATAAAAGCACTGTAGAGCATGAATGTTCTGCCGATGTTGGACTGTGACACCCCGATTCTGTTCAGATAAACCGGGTTGAAATATTCAAGAAAACCAATCATCGCCATATTGGCCGGAATGCTGCTGAAGAGAATGACGGTCAGCACATTCCGATCAGCAAGAAAACGGCCAATCCGTCTGATGCTGAACGGCTGGATTTTTTTTGCATCCGGTTTTCTCATGGTTTTCCGCATGAAAAGAAAAGTGCAGGCGACAGCGGAGAGAATAATGAGCGAACCCATAAGAAACACGGGCTGATACCCTGTCCTTTCCGCTATCATGGCTCCCGTGTTGCTGCCGCAGATCAGTCCTGCATACAGGGCTGCAAAAAGCGAGGCAAATCCGCGGGCTTTTATGTCTATGTCTGTATAGGTGATAATAAATCCCTGCGCTGCCATAAAAAAAAGACCGTATCCCATCCCGCTGACAGCACGGGAGAGAATAAAATGAAGGGCATTCGGAGCCAGCCAGGCATAAAAAAGCCCGATGCCTGCAAGAAGTATTCCGGCAATAAAAGGCTCATGCCATCCGCGGCGATCATTCCATACGCCCGCAATGAAAAAAGCGATTCCTGTAAAAAACACAGACACAGATACCGGAAGACTTAAAACAAGATCCTTTGAAAGACCGAGGATGGGGGTGTAAAGTTTTTCCATATGCAGGGGCACAAAGGATATAGAGATATTGAGTCCGAACATTAACAGAAAAAAAACAGGCCGTATGGTGCTGTAGTGGACTGCATCAGCCTGTTCCTGTATTTTGAAAACCCTTTTTTCAATAAAACGGGAAAACACAATCAGCATTTCAACAAAAAAGAAAATGGAAATCACGATAACCGTTGCGGCATCCAAAGCCATTCCGCTGAGCTGATCTGAAATCAGTTCCATCCAATGCGCCCTGAATGCAGCTATATTCAAAGCCGAGAAGACTGTCTGGGAAGCAACAACAATGATAACAATGACGGAAAACATGATTTTTTTGGAAACCTGCTGCGGAATGGATTTGCTGAACAGCAGGAAATTCAGTGCAATGATTAAAAACAGCATTCCGGAACCGGTAATAAGGAAAACGGTTTTCATATTTTCCCTGAATACGGAATCCTCA
>CAZDIU010000242.1:0-8255 GCA_964505535.1 uncultured Desulfobacterales bacterium
GCAGCTTTGGAACTTTCTCAGCCTTCGGTATCCAAGCATCTGAAGATACTGGAAGATGCCGGGCTGGTGAATTTCCGCAAAGACGGGCTGTGGGTCAATTATTTCCTGTCCCAGGACTCCAATCAATACGCAGACACGCTTCTCAAAAACATGGAGCAGTGGCTGAACGAGGATGCGGAAATTGAAAAACTTGTGAAAAGAATCCCGCTTATCCGGCGTGAGGAAATCTGCAGACGTTAAACCCTAAGGGTTTTTGGGACAGATTTTTGGAACAGAACAAGGTGAGAAAATGAAAAGAAAAAAATGTTTTTGCTGGTGGACAGGCGGATGAGAGGAGATTTGCAGAGATTTTATGATCTGAACAGAACAAAAAAACCGGATTTTTTCAAAAAATCCGGTTTTTACAAACTGCTGCTTTGCCAAGTCTGATTTTATGATCTGAACAGAACAAAAAAAAACCGGATTTTTTCAAAAAATCCGGTTTTTATAAATACAGTGCAGTTATGGAGACAAAAATGAAAGAACGCACAAAACTGCTGATTCTCATCAGTATTTATGTCATCTGCTATTATGTTCCCTGGGATCATCCCACCATCCGCCAGTCCGGACTGGAGGCCTTTATGATGCTGCGGGAATATGCACGGGAGCATGTGCTGACCTGCCTGATTCCCGCGTTTTTTATTGCCGGAGCCATTTCTGTGTTTGTGTCTCAGGCTTCGGTGCTGAAATACTTCGGCGCGCAGGCAGGCAAGATTCTGTCTTACGGCGTGGCCTCGGTTTCCGGAACCATTCTGGCTGTCTGCTCCTGCACAGTGCTGCCCCTGTTTGCCGGAATTTATACCAGGGGCGCAGGCATTGGTCCTGCCACAGCCTTTCTGTATTCCGGCCCGGCCATCAATGTGCTGGCCATTGCCATGACTGCCCGGATTCTGGGCTGGCAGTTGGGACTGGCCCGTGCCATTGGTGCTGTGATTTTTGCAATTGTGACAGGGCTGTTAATGGCTTTGATCTTCCGCAAAGACGATGCAGCCCGGACAGCCGGTCAGATTTATGTGCCGGAAGACGGCGCAAAGGAGCGCACACTGGCGCAGGACGGTTTTTATATGCTCACAATGGTGCTGATTCTGGTGTTTGCAGCCTTTGCCAGACCTGCTGCCGGTTCCACCGGCATATGGGCTTTCATCTTCAGCATCAAATGGTATATGACAGCAATATTGCTGATCATTCTGGGATTTATGCTCAAAGCCTGGTTCACAAAGGATGAAAGATCAGACTGGGTGCAGGCCACCTGGGGATTTATGAAACAGATATTTCCCCTGCTGGGCGCAGGGGTTCTGGTCGCGGGATTCACGCTGGGACGTCCCGGACATCCTGCCCTGATTCCCGAACATTGGATTCAGTCTCTGGTGGGCGGAAATTCCTTTGGAGCCAATCTGTTTGCATCTTTGGCAGGTGCGCTGATGTATTTTGCCACCCTGACAGAAATTCCCATTCTGCAGGGACTTTTGGGATCAGGCATGGGAAAAGGCCCCGCGCTTGCGCTGCTGCTTGCCGGCCCTGCTCTTTCTCTGCCCAATATGCTGGTTATCGCGGGTGTTATGGGCGTGAAAAAGACAGCCGTGTTCTGCGGCATTATTGTTGTGCTTTCCACCATTGCAGGAATGCTGTACGGAGCATTTTTTGCATGATGAGCTTTTTGCATGAAAATATCAGTTATACCTGTCCATACAGCAGGAACTGAAACAGGTTTTGGAAAGTCAACGGCATTTTCTGGAACACCAGATTTGAATATAAAAAAAGGAGAATATCATGGAAATCAAAATTCTGGGACCCGGATGTCCCAAATGTGAAAAAACCGCGGGTATCGTAAATGAGGCTCTGACTGAAACCGGTGTGACCGCAAATGTGGAAAAAATCAAAGACGTGATGCAGATTGCCAAATTCGGTGTTTTCGGCACACCTGCGGTGGTCATTGACGGAGAGGTGAAATGCGTGGGCAAGATTCCCGGCAAGGACGATGTCAAAAAATGGCTGGGAAAATAAGGGCGTTATCAAAATAACCTGTTCCAAACCCTGAGGGTTTTGAAAACCCTCAGGGTTTGTGCTGAAGTTTCTTTCAGATTTTATGCAAGGAGGATAACATGGCAAATGATTGCTGTTCATGCAGTGCGCCCCGGACCATGATTCTGGCCTGTTCCGGCGGATCAAACGTGGGGCAGTTGTCCAATCAGGCAGCAGTGGAACTCACACAGGAAGGATTTGGCAAAATGTTCTGTCTGGCAGGCATTGGCGGCCATCTTTCCGGTTTTGTGCGTTCTGCCAAGGATGCGGAAAATCTGGTGGTCATTGACGGATGCGAGGTCGGATGCGCCAAAGCCATTTTGGACCATGCGGAAGTTCCCATGAAAAAATACATGGTCATCACCACTGATCTGGGAATTGACAAAAACAAGGATTTTAATCTGAAACGGGAAGAAATTGACAGGGTGAAGGCTGCGGCAAAAGAGGAAAAGAAAGAGGCAAAAACCCAAAAACCGTTTGCCCCTCCGCCTCCCTTCACCGGATGCACATGCAGCAGGCTTTAGACAAGACAAATCAGAGACAAGGCTATGCCTTGTCTCCGGGGTCTGTACAGTTTCAGCTCTGTTTTCGGTGACAGCACGTACCAAATACAGAGCGATTGCTTCTTTACCGGAAAAGTCCCCTGTCTCTTCGGACTGTCATTACATCAAAGCATGAAACATGATATTCAAACTGATTGAAATTAATGCGAACAGATGATGAAGCCGAAAGACGGTTATACGAGATGGAATGCTTTCAAAACAATTGGAATTTGCGGGATTTGCCGTGAGGCGGACAAATGTGAAATGATCTGGACAACTGCACTGAATTTTGCTATGCTGACATCAGAAGTACATATTTTTGTCATGCGGAATAATACCAATGGTCACTGTGCCACTGCAGAAACCGGAGCGGAAGGATAAACAGTTTTGCTGAAAATAAAAGCCCCTGCATTTTTATATCACATGAAAGACAGCAGGCATTGCTTTGCCCTGTGCATGGCGTTTATCCTCGTCCTTTCGGTCTGTACCGCATCCATGCCCTGCCAAAAGAAAAAAACATGCAGCACAGGCAATGTGCCGGGAGCAAAAACCTGTTCCGCGGATTCCTCCCAGCGGCATCTGCATTCCTGCCAGTTGAAAAAAGTTGCTGCTGTATTGACAGATTCCTTTGCTTCCCGCACTGAGAAAAAGACAGCATCTTCCCATCGCCTGCCATCCGCTCTGATCGCATGGCTCTGTGACTGTCCGGGAAACATGACAGAGTTCCGAATGGCTGTGCAGCATAAAAAACCACCGGGACATTCCCCCTCCATCATTCTTGTGACCAGTTCCCTTCTTTGCTGATTTCTTTTTTATCTGTAATAATTATAAAATGTTATGTGTTTTTCACCGAATTTGATCTTCGGCAGTTTATTTATGCTGAATTCATGTGATATTGCATTTCATTCACATTGACAAGGCTGGGGCGTGCCAAACTGAAAGTTCGACAAGCTTTCCGGACAAGGGATCAGATTCAGTATCTTAAAACAGCAGGCATTATCGGAAATAAAAAAAACACAGACTTCCAGGCTGTATGCTGACAAAGCAGAAGAGATTCCAGCTTATGGGCGGCTCATAAACAGACAGGAAGCCTCTTCTGTTTTATTTCCGACAATGCCCAATAGTAAACAGGAGAATTTTCTGAAATGAAAAATGTATTCATCACAATGACTGTATTTCTGTTTCTGTGTCTTACACCTGCGGCATGGGCTGCGGAATCGCCGGAACCGGCAGATACTCCGGCTGTTCCGGCTGAGGTTCCGGTCAGGGGCATGGTGACCATGATTGATCTGGGCGCCAAAAAGTGCATTCCCTGCAAAATGATGGCTCCAATCCTTGAAAAACTGGAAAAAGAATATCAGGGCCGTGCAGCCATTGTATTCACAGATGTATGGAAAGACCCGGGCCAGGCATCCAAATACGGGATCAGAACCATTCCCACCCAGATTTTTTTTAATGAAAACGGGGAAGAGGTTTGGCGGCATCAGGGTTTTATGAGTGAAGAGGCCATTGTCAGTCAACTGAAAAAAATGGGCGTCAACTGAGACTTCCCAAAAAGGAGCCATAATGAAAGAATTTGTCAGATTCACCGCTGTTTTTGCCGTTCTGCTCCTGCTGTGTGCAGGAAATCTGTCCAAAGCAGCAGCAGGTGAGGTGGAAAGCATTACAGTGGAAGAAAAATTTCCGGGTCTTGCCATGGATATTCTCAAATCCGCAAAACTTGCGGAAATGGATGCGGAAATCCTGCTCAGGGCAGACGGACTTGAAATCCGCAAAGCCGATCTGGACAAAGCCCTCTCGCAGATGAACCCGGAGGAGCGCAAACAGTGGGAGCAGAATCTGTTCTTTCTTCTGGAACAGGAGACAGGAAAAAAGATTCTTGTGCAGCAGGCCGCAGTCTCCGGGATATCCGCAGAAGGACAGACAGACATGCAGATGATTCAGTCCTTTCTGATGGGAAAAGCCGGGGAGGTGTCTGTAAACGATGAGGATGCCAAAACCTTTTATGATGCAAACAAAGAAATGGTCAGCGGTATGCCTTTTGATCAGGTAAAAGAGAGCATCAAAGCCTTTATGATCAGCCAGAAAAAGCAGGATGCGGTTGACAGTTACCTGTCTTCTTTGGGAGAAAATGCCCATATGCAGTTGAACCGTTCATGGGCGGAAGCGCAGGACAGACTCCTTAAAGACAATCCTGTGGACAAAGCCCGTGCTTCAGGCAAGCCCACCATGGCTGAATTCGGGGCCACCGGGTGCATTCCCTGTGACATGATGCAGCCGATTCTGGAGAACATGCGGAAAAAATACGGAGATCGCCTGAATGTGGTGTTTGCGCATGTGCGGGAAAATCCGGTGCTGGCTGCACGATTCGGCATCCGATCCATTCCGGTGCAGGTTTTTTATGACAAAGACGGCAAAGAAGTGTTCCGGCACACTGGTTTTTATGCAGAAACCGAAGTGGTGAAACAGCTTGAAAAAATGGGAGTGAAATAAATGAAGAAAAATGTCTGGATTCCGGTTCTGTGCCTTGCTGCGGCTTTGGCTTTGGCCGGAATATGGAAATATCCGTTTTCTCCCAAAACGACTGAAACGCCATCTTCCCATTCCGGTTCCGGAACGGTTGGCTCTGTTCCGGTCAAAGGAATGGTGACAATGGTTGATCTGGGTGCAAAAAAGTGCATTCCCTGCAAAATGATGGCTCCGATTCTGGCCGAACTGGAAAAGGAATACGCGGGAAAAGCCGCGATTGTTTTCATTGATGTGTGGGAAAATCAGGCACCGGCCAAAACATTCGGCATCAGGGGCATTCCCACCCAGATATTTTTTGACAAAGAAGGCAGAGAGGTTTTCCGTCATACCGGATTTATGGACAAAAACAGCATTGTTGCCAAACTCGGACAACTGGGAGTTCAATGATTATGTCTTGCAGAAATTCTGTATTTTTTGCCATGCTGCTGCTTTTTCCTGCATTGGCATGGGCAGCGGACTGCGGCCCCGGCGCAGCACCGCCTGCGGTCAGGGGACAGACCGCAGTGCGTCTGACCGGGCCTGCGGCCATGGTTCCAACGCCGCAGCATGTTGTAAAATCCGCAATTGAGGGGGACAGGATTGCCCATGATTTTGTGATTCGGAATATCGGAGATGCGGTTCTGCAAATCCAGAAAGTGGAAAGCGGCTGAGGCGGCCCCCGGGTTTCGTTTTATACGAAACAGATCCCTCCCGGAGGAGAGGGAAAGATTTCTTTATCAGTCAATACAGAGGGATACGGCGGAAACAGCATTTCCAAAGGCGTGACGGTTCATACCAATGATCCGAATCAGGCACAGTTCGGTCTGAATATTGTGGTTTACCGGGTGGAGCGTTTTGTCAGTTTCAGTGAACGCAAAATCAGACTCATCGGTGCCAAAGGCACTGTCATAAGTGCTGAAACCCGAATTCAGCCTGCTGCGGAATATCCCTTTACGATTACAGGTGTTTCAGCGGAAAAAGGAAACAATATCCTTTACCGGCTGGAAAAACAGGGTTCCGGATATGTGCTGAAAGTGCAAACACGGCCAGAGGCAGCAGCGGGCATATTTTCCGACACAATCCGTATGAAAACCGACAATCCCCGTCTGCCTGAATTTTCGGTTTCTGTTTACGGAAATATCAAGGTTACGCATCAATAAAACACTCCCAGGATGGGATTTTTTATGACAAAATAAGGAGCAGTTTATGCTGGATCAGATGTTTCTTACAGTAAATGAATGGATGACCGGAGGCATTGCCATTGCCGCAGCCGGGTGTTTTCTCTGGGGCGTAATCAGTGTGCTGTTTTCCCCCTGCCATATGGCATCCATCCCTTTGATAGTCAGCTACGTGGCCGGACAGAATCAGGCACTGGAAGCCCGGCAGGGAGCCAAATACGCGGTGGCCTTTACCATCGGACTGTTTATTACCATTGCGCTGGTGGGCATTGTCTGCTCCCTGCTGGGAAGAATGCTGGGCGAAATCGGCCCCTACTGGACCATTCTCGTGGGAGCAATTCTCATCTGGGTGGCTTTGGATATGATGGGCGTTTCTGCCTGCTCCATGTCCGGCGGGCTGATGGGAAAACTGAAACTCAAGGGACTTTCCGGCGCGTTTGGCCTGGGACTGGCCTATGGCCTGCTCTCCGGTTCCTGCACATTCGGTTTTATCGCGCCGATTCTGGCTTTTATCACCATACAGAAGCAGATAGGCATCGGCATTTTTTATATTGTGCTGTTTGGCATCGGCCACTGCATTCCCATCGCGGTGGCAGGCAGTTCCACTGCTTTGGTGCAGCGGATTCTGGAAAACGGCAACTTTCAGAAAGGCAGCATCTGGTTCCGAAAGGCGGCAGGCATTGCCATTGGACTGTTCGGGCTTTATTTTATTGTCAATCCGTTTTTCGGAGCATGACATTGATAACCGGTGTTATGCTGCCGTCACAGCGGGTTCTGCCTCAGCAGATTCAGGAAGTTTCAGAGGAATTTCAGATGTTCGGATGCAAAATTGGATAAAACCGGATCAACTCATCAAAAGGAACTGTTATGTTTAAAAAACTGCATATCTTCAAATACTTTTCTGTTTTTTTTCTCCTGACTCTTTTCTTTGATTATTCTGCCGGAGCTGCTGAACAGTCCGTCCGTCTCATTGTTCCCGGATGCGGTGTCTGAGGGGCAGCATCCAGGATAAGTTCTATCCTGAAGGGACTTGATGGCGTCAGCAGCGTTGATGTGGATATGAATCTGTATACCGTTGATGTGATCTATGATGATTCCCTGACAGATACAGATCAGATGGAGAAAGCTCTGAACTCAGGCGGTTATCCGGTAAGGGAAATTATCCGGCCAAACACTCCGCCTGCTGAAACCCCTGTCAAAGAGCATATCAATATTACAGCGTTGGAGGCAAAGGCTCTTATCAGCTCGGATGACGGACTGATAATTGTGGATGTACGGGAATATGAGGAATTCTGCGGTTCGGACGGACATATTCCGAATGCGAAAAATTATCCGTGGAATTCCGGAATACTGCAGAAAAAATATTCCGAACTGCCGCAGGAAAAACCGATTCTTGCTGTCTGCGGAACCGGTATGCGAAGTGACGCGGCTGCCCGGTTTCTTTCGGAACAGGGATATACTGTATATGACATGTCAGAGAGCATGGACGCCTGGATATGGGAACGGGAAACATGCGATACGGCAGAACCTGATGAACCGTCTGAATCTGATAAACCGGCAGAACAGGATTCGGGTGAAAATACCGGAGGAGCGGCTGGAGATAGCGAAAATACCGGAGGACCCGGTGACGATGGCGGAGGGTGTTTTATTTCTGTCCTGTTTTTTGCTGCAAACATGACGGCAGGAGAGGAAACAGCGGACAAATCTCCGCGGGCTTTTTTGCCGGATCCGGTTTACACATTTGAACCGGTGGTTGAGGGAAGCGAGGTGGTGCATGATTTCATTCTGCAAAACAAAGGCGGTGAAACCCTTGTCATTGAAAATCTCAAATCCGGCTGAGGCTGCACAGCGGCTTCCGGTGAGAAGCAGATTTCTCCGGGCGGAGAGACAAAGATAAAAGTCAGTGTGGCCACAAAAGGATTCGGAGGCAGAAACATTACGGAAACGGTCTGGATTTACAGCAATG
>CAZDIU010000243.1:0-8246 GCA_964505535.1 uncultured Desulfobacterales bacterium
AATCCGGTTTTTCTGAAAACTTTGCACCCGAAAATTTATGTTGCCTTACTTATAACCCTTTTGTCTCCGGAAAAGAATTGTCTTGTTCTTTTCCTTATTGTACATTGGACTGTGTATCAGTTGCTTTCATCATCCGAATTTTCTGACTTTAAGGAGAAAACTGATGCAAAAAACATATCAAAATGTGTATGACATCAGTGTGATTCTTGGGGAACAGGCTCCGGATTGGCCGGGCGATCCGATTTTCCGCAGAGAAATTCTCTGCCGGATTGAAAAGGACTGCCCCTTTGAACTTTCCGCACTTGCCATGAGTTCCCATTCCGGAACCCATATTGACATGCCTTCCCATTTTATACCCGGAGGAAAAAATCTGGATGATTATGCGGCCCGTGATTTCATTCTTCCCGCGCGGGTTGCGGAAATCGCAGACAGCGTATCCGTCAAAGCCGATCACATACAGCAGTTGGACATTGCCGCTGGCACTGCGCTTCTTTTCAAAACATCCAATTCTCTAAGTGGTCTGTGTGTCAGCAGGAACTTTTCTGAAAAGTATGTGTATCTGTCACCGGAGGCAGCGGATATCTGCATTGAAAAAAAAATCAGGCTGGCAGGCATTGATTCTCTTTCCATTGAAAAATGCGGGGAGGAAGACTGCCCGGTTCACAGAACGCTGCTGGAAAAGGACATTCTGATCTTGGAAGGTCTCAATCTGAAAGATGTTCCGCCCGGTGATTACACTCTGCTGTGTCTTCCCCTCAGAATCAAAGATGGGGAAGCCTCACCGGTTCGGGCTGTGCTGATGGCATGATTCCGGATCTGGCTGAATTTTATTTCCTTTCTGATGCGGATGCGCTTACTTTCCCGGCAGGGGACAGATGTTTTCCGATGCTGTCCGGGAAATACCGGCCTTTTTTCGGATGCTGTCTGTATCCAGATTCTCCACAAAACGGATCAGGTTTTTCCATACAGAATGAAATCCGAAGCCGCCTTCGGTCATTTCTTTCAGTGCCTCTTCCTTTGTCCAGCCGCACAGGAAGATGCGGTATGCCGCAACCATTGTCCCGGTGCGATCCGCACCATGCTGACAATGCACCAGTACCGGAGTTTTGGCCGGATCAGTGACAATTTTCAGAAAGCGGACAGCATCCTCCTCTTTCAGTTCCCAGGTGTTTACCGGAATGGATTCATAACGCAGATCGGTATCTTTCAGCAGGTCCTCATCTGAATGAAAGGATCGGAGATTCACAACGGTCCGGATGCCCATTTTTTTCAGTTCTGCAAAGCCCTCGGCCGATGGCTGTGCGCTGCGGAACAGCACAGGGCTGACCTGATGAAAATTGGGAAGTCCGGAAATTTCCATCGGCCTTGCCCAGTGAGCCGGCCTGGTTTCCGCAGGACGGATGGCAGGCTGATCCGCATGAAGACATTCAGAAAACAGCAGGAATAACCATATGAAAATCAGGAAAATGCGAACTGTTTTTTTCATCTGCGTTTTCTCCTTTTTTCTGCAAGATTGAAAAAAATATCATGAAGCATCTGATGCCACAACTCTGTTTCTTCCGCTCTGCTTGGCTTCATACAGCGCTTTGTCCGCGGCAGCAAACAGATCATCGTCCGCTTTTGTCATGCAGCTTACCCCCAGACTGGCTGTAACATGTCCCACTTCCGGAAAATCATGATTTGCAATGATGCTGCGCAGTTTTTCCGCCAGAACCTCTGCCCCCCTGATATCTGTTTCCGTAAGAATGATGGCGATTTCCTCTCCGCCCCAGCGGGATGCAAGATCAGCTCCCCGGATATTTGCCCGGATAATGTCAGCCACTTCTTTGAGAACCATGTCTCCGGCCTGATGTCCAAAGCTGTCGTTGACATTCTTGAAATGATCCAGATCAAGAATCAGCAGGGACAGGGGATGGCAGTAACGGTCACATTTGGATCTTTCCTGCTGAAAAAACAGTTCAAACACCCGGCGGGTGTAAAGGCGGGTCAGCGGATCCAGATAGGCTGCCTGTTTGTCCCTTACCTGACGGAGTCCCTTCCGGATTCGGGCCAGCAGGGTTTTGTGGTTGAAGGGTTTGGAAATATAGTCATCCGCACCTGTATCCAGCCCGGTCACCTCATCCTCAGTTGTGTTTTTGGCTGTCAGCAGGATAATGTAGATGAAACTGTATTTGTGATTGCCTTTTACATGACGGCATACTTCCAGCCCGTCCATTTTGGGCATCATCACATCCAGCAGCACCAAATCCGGAATCTGGTTAAAAATTTTTTCCAGGGCCTCTTCCCCGTTGGCTGCCAGTTCCACTTCATAGTTCTCTTTTTCCAGAATCCGGCTCAGAATGGTCCGGATTTTGCTGTGATCATCAACCACCAGTATTCTGCCTCTGTTCATTGCCCTTTCCTCTCCTGAGACTATTCTGTTTTTTCCATGATATCCGGAAGTTCACCTGAAAGAGGGATCGTAAAGGTGAAAATGCTGCCTTTTCCCGGTATGCTTTCCACCCATATCCTGCCCCCGTGCATTTCCACAAAACGTTTGCTTATGGTCAGTCCCAGACCTGTCCCGGATGTCTTCCGGGTGGAGGAACTGTCAGCCTGATGGAACATCTCAAAAATAAAAGGTATATCTTCCTGACGGATTCCGCCTCCTGTGTCCTGAACCTCAAAATGCCCCATACTCCCGGAGGGAAAAGCCCGCACAGAGATACATCCCAGATCTGTGAATTTAATGGCATTTCCCAGCAGGTTGATCAGAATCTGCTTCAGCCGCAGGGGATCGCAGTGAACATCCATTTCCTGAACCTGCGTTTTGAGAACAAGTCCTTTCTGCTGAAGCGGAAGCCGAAAATGGTTTGCCACCTCCTGCACCATCTCCCGAGCGGATACCGGGCCTGCAAAAATCTGCATTTTCCCAGCCTCCATTTTGGATACATCCAGCAGATTGTTAATCAGATCAAGCAGATGCTGGCCATCCTCTTCAATATCCCTGGCAATTTCACAAATCACTTCCGATTCAGGCAGATCATCCGGATCTGTGAGCAGCGGTGTATTGCCCAGAATCACGGTCAGAGGTGTCCGGAGTTCATGACTGATCATATTGATGAAATCGCTTTTGATGCGGCTGGCTTTTTCCGCCGCCTCTTTTGCCGCAATCAGGGACTTTTCACTCTGTTTGCGCAATGCAATATCGGTCAGGGAGCCCACAAACAGACGTTCATCGCGGATTTGCATTTCATTGACCGCCAGTTCCAAAGGGAAGATCGTGCCGTCTTTGCGTTTTCCCGTCACTTCCCTGCCAATGCCGATGATGCTTTTCCGGCCGGTATTCAGATACCGCTGCACATAACCGTCATGCTGGCTGTGAAAAGGTTCGGGCATCAGGATATTGACATTTCTGCCAATGACTTCCTGGGCACTGTAGCCGAAGATCCGCTCTGCCGCAGGGTTGAAATCCTGTATGATGCGCTTTTCATTGATGGTGATGATCCCGCTGGCCACGGTTTCCAGTATGGTGCGGTTTTTGATCAGGCTTTCCCGCAGGGATTTTTCAGCTTTCATGCGCAGCTGATCGTTGCGGAAGGCATGGACGATATTGCCGAAGGTGCTTAAAAAAGGTTTCAGAAAATCAGCAAGTTCAAAATCATATCCGCCGGGCCGGTTCGCAATGCCCACCATGCCGATGAATTCCTTTCCGGAAAAAAAAGGCAGTCCCAGAAATGCGTTCAGTGCCGGATGCCCTTCCGGACATCCGCCCGCGCGCGGATCATTGGCCGGATCATTGGAAATGATCGGTTCCGCTGATCTCAGGACCGCTCCGTAAAGTGTTTTCAGATTCCGGAATTCCAGTCCCACAGGCATATGATTTTCATAAAATTTCCGGGTTTCCTCATTCCATGCGATATTGGTGGTGGCATGGGTTTTCAGATACACTGTCCCGTCCGGATTATGGAGCACCTCGCCGATAAAACCGTATTCACTTTCGGTAATGGCAAGAAGACTGATCAAAAGCCGGTCAAACAGATCCCGCGGATCAGCATTGGTGATAAACCCGGACTGTGCTGCTGAAATGGCCTCCAGCAGCGTATGGTTCAAATCCGGGCAGTTGTACGGGTTATGGATTTTGTTCATAATAATTTCAGCTTTTGTTGCTTCCGCTCTTTCTGTTCAGGGACAGGTGCGGCATCCCGGAAACGCTTTCAGGAATATTTTTTATCATATCATTGGTGGAAAATCAAAAAATCCGACAGTTTTTTTGATTCTTTTGCAGATGCGGCGGTCCGGAAAAGTCCTGTTTTTTTCAGCACAGCCATGCTGTCATGCCTGATCCTGTGTGTTTGACTGTGACAGTATGCACAGATTCAGGATGACTGCGCAGAGAGAATATGCAAAGAAAAAAATACTGTTTGCAAATGGATATCCTTTCGTCTATGATTTGACAGTCATTTTTCCTGGGGGAAAAGAGAAAACAGGAAAAATCTCACCATCCGGGTCTTTTCTCCTTTCTGCGCTTTGAGCAGGGAAGAAATTATCCTGATATTTTTGCAGTTCATCTTATCCATCAAAACCGGAAGGAGAAATCATGAAAGCAAAAAACGGAGACCGTGTAAAGGTTCATTACACAGGAACCCTCAATGACGGAACCAGGTTTGACTCTTCCCAGAATCGGGAACCTCTGGAATTTACCATCGGAAATGGTGAACTCCTGGAGATGTTTGAAGAAGCGGTTGTGGGGATGGCGGTGGGGGATTCCAAAAACCTGATGATTCCGGCAGCATCCGGCTATGGTCCGCACCGGAAGGAACTGACGGGAAAAATTCCCCTTGCCAGCCTCCCCCAGGATATGGAGCCGGAAATCGGTATGCAGCTTCGGGTGGAAACGCCGGACGGACATCCCCTGATTATCACCGTCACCGATATCGCAGCGGATCATGTTTCGGTTGACGGAAATCACAGACTGGCCGGAGAAGATCTGAATTTTGCAATTGAGCTTGTGGAAATTGCATAAAGAGAACTGGCAGTTGGGAGTGCCTGCGGAAAAACTGTCTTTCATCCTTTTCGGATCCGATATGAAACAGAGATCATTAATTCTGCAATGTTACAAAACAGGGTTCTTCAATGATTTTTGCGGGAAATTTTTCCGGATGCCTGCTTTCGCAGCCATTACGTCATTCAGGCGAAACCCGGAATCCGGTGTTTCCGCAAAAGATATTGAAGAACCAGCTTTTTTTCAGCAGATTTGAACTGCTGCCTGTAGCAGGGAGGGGGAGACAGCGCAATGTCTTTTGCAGAAGACATCCTTTCCGGAGAATATGCCAGCCCGGAAGATATACTGGGCCTGAATTTTATCAGAAATCCCAATCCCTGTATATTCCGAAGACATCACAGCCGGGGTCTGCGTTCCCATATCACCTGGCTGCTGGATCCGGAAGATGTGGCAAAAGAGGGCAGAGGGGAAATCCGGGAGGGAATCCTGACCTTTCCCAAAGCCATGCCGCGGAAGGTGCTGAGGATATTCAAGAGGGAATTTGCATGTCTTGAGGATGTGCTGGATGAAACCCGGCGCTATAAAATCATGGTTTCCTGCCTTGGTCCGGAGAATATTGCTCAATCCACAGAATTCATTGTCTCATGTCTGACTTCCACGGGAGAGAAGATCGTTCTCTGCGGTCTGCAGGAGTATGTGCAGGGAAATGTTTTGGACCCCTGGGGGGAAATGCATCTGTGCAGAAATTCGGATCTGTTCACAAACATGCAGATTCCGGCAGACAATGATCCGGAATCTGAAATTTTTTTCCGGAAAATCAGAAACAGCGCAGCCCGGTTTATCGGGAGAATCAAAAATATGGCGGCGGATACCGGCCTGATTCCGGATCTGGCCGGTATCGGAAACATTCTTCTTTCCACTGCCGGAGAATTCTGTCTGGTGGATATCAACAACATGTCTTCTGTCAGCTTTGGACCGGAAATCTGCACGGACGACAAAAATTTCCCTGTATGCGACAAATCCGTGGAGGCTTTGTCCCTGATGGAAGAGAAACTGCTGGGCAGACAGCCGGATATGTCGGAAAAACTGTATCAGGTATATCTCAGTCCGGAAAGAAAGGCCCGTGCCATGGAAATTATCCGGAAAAAATTTTTTCCCGCCTGATTTTTATCCGTTCCTCCCCGGATACCCTTATAAAAACATCCTGCGGCTCAGGAACGCAGGATTTCCGATCTGAAAACCCGCAGATTGCGCGGCTGCGTTTTGATCTCCTGATTTTTATGGATGCAATCTCATGATGCACAGACAGCTTTGCGTAAAATCAAAGCGTTGAAAACCAACTGCCCATGTCCTGACAGGAATATTTGTTTGCGGTGTGTCCGGGGCTTTCTTTATTTATAAAAAAATGATATTAATTCTGGACAGCATAGCGGAATATGTCTATAAGCATAGATAATACTTCATTAAGATGCAAATTTTCCCGAAACAGAATGCCGGAAGGGAGCCGGATTCGGTTTCAGATAAGCTGTTCTTTGTTTTCAGACAAATTATCAGATGAAAGGATAAGATGATGAAGGCTGAAACAAGATCCCAGATGGTAAAAGTCAAAACCACAGACGGATCCACTTTCCGGGGAAAGGTCAATCTCAACAGTGAAAACATTCCCATTGACAGGTTGAGCGATCTGTTCATCAAAGGCAAAAGTCCCTTTCTGGTGCTTTATGATGTGTCCGCGCAGGGAGGCATTGACTGTTTCATCATAAACAAAGCCCATATTGTATGGGTGGCTCCTTTTGACTATTAGGAAAAATCGGGGAGGATAACTTATGGAAAAGAAAATACTTGTCGCTGTTGATGATTCCCGGAATGCAAAACAGGCCATTGCCTATGTCATGAATCTGTCTTCTCTGGTGAAAAATCTCTCCTGCACGCTTTTTCATGTTCAGCCCGCGATTTCCCAGTTTCTCACGGACGAGGCAAAAACTGACTTCAAAGCCCAGTCTGCTTTGGAAAAACTTAAAAGGAAAAATGCACAGGCCTCCATGTCCATGCTGGAGCAGTGCAAAGCCGTGATGTGTGAAAACGGAGTTGCGGAAAAATGCATTGAACTGAAAAGTGTTCCCAGAAAGGTGGGACTTGCCAAGGATATTATTGATTACGCGCAGGAAAAGAAATATGATGCCATTGTCATCGGACGCAGGGGAATGGGCTTTGTTCAGGAGGTGTTTATGGGAAGCACCACCAAAAAACTGGTGGAGCATGCCAAAGTGACTCCTCTGTGGATTGTGTCCGGAAAAGTGGAATCCGGGCGGGTTCTGATTGCCATAGACGGTTCGGAAAGCGCGCTCAGGGCTGTGGATCATCTCAGTTTTGTCATGGGAGGCAGCAAAGATGTGAAGATCACCCTGTTTCATGTCATTCCCATGTTCCGGGATTACTGCCCCATTGATTTTGATGAAACCGACGCGGATATGCAGTATATCATTTCCCAGGGGGAAAAAAAATGTGTGGAAAAATTTTTTGTCCATGCCTTCCGGAAATTTGCCAATGCCGGCATTGAGCGGGAGCAGATACAGATCAAAGAGGTGGGTCAGCGCAATGTGGGCAAGGCCATTATTGAGGAACTGCAGCAGGAGCATTACGGGACGGTTGTTGTGGGCAGACGAGGACAGAGCAAAGCATTTTTCATGGGCAGTGTTTCCACCCATGTGCTGGACAGGGCAGCAGACTGCGCTGTATGGCTGGTTCCCTGAAGACGGGGTTCTATGATATTCACAGAAACAGAAGAAGAAATCCTCCCAAAGAGCAAATCCCAAAAAAAAAGAGAGATGCACTCTCTGCAGGAACTGGGGGAGCGTCTTGCAGGCCTGTCCGAAGAGCAGCGGAAGAAGATTGATCTCCCCGAAGAACTGCGGGAGGCGCTTTCCTTTGCCGGAAAGATGACATCCCACGGTGCGAAACGGCGTCAAATGCAACTGATCGGCAGACTCATGCGGGAAACAGACACAGAACCCATCCGGGAAGCCCTGGCAGGATTTGAACGGGAAAGGCAGCGCAGTCTCATGCTCATCCGGCAGGCTGAGCAATGGCGGGAGGCATTTGTCAGCGGAGAGGACTGGCCCCTGTCGGAAATTTCTGAGCGGTTTGCAGAAGCAGATATGCAGAAACTCCGGCAACTGATCCGGAATGCCCGGAAGGAGAAAGACACGAATAAATCTTTGGGAACTGCCCGATCTCTGTTCCGTTACCTGATGGAACTGCA
>CAZDIU010000244.1:0-8245 GCA_964505535.1 uncultured Desulfobacterales bacterium
AATCTTTTTGCAGATTTATCTCTTTTATTTCAAAAGATGAATCCCATGATTCAGACAGGTTGGGAAGGACTGCGTTACTAAGGATCAGGCGCGCTGACCTGTCAGGGATGTATCAGTACTTGACACGTAAAACAATTTCGGATATGGAAACCGGTCATTGAAAAAGGATTCACAAACTTCAAACAACCAACTCCGGGAGGTAAAAAAGCATGGCAGATTTTTACATCAATGTATTTGTGGATGATGAAAGAACCAAAAAACTGCAGGAACTCGGCCTGGCTGAAAATATCAAAGATATTGACGGAAAAAAAGGCTTTCAGGTCGGGATGACTGCCAAAGACCAGAAAAAACTGGCAAAAGGCTTTCCAGGCATGAACTTTGATGCATCCAGTGCATGTGTGCTTCCTGAAGATGCGGAGAAAACCCTTTTTGACATCGTCTGCAATCTGAAATCCGTGGATGTCATGAAATTTGCCATCACCAAACTCTACAATCCCCTGAAAGGAAAGGACGTGTTTGGAAGAGGCACGGGCGGCGGACGGTAAAAAAAGCGGTTTTGCCTGTTTTCCTGCCAGCGGTTCGGTTCAGGTACGGTATAATGCCAATTCGCCATTGATCTGAAACACAGGTTTTTCGGAAAAACCGGATTTTTCAAAAAAATCCGGTTTTTTTAACACGAAAATTTCTTTTTGCCTGCTTTTAAGTATCTTTTCAATGGGGAATCGGTATTATGGCCAACACAGCCAGACTGCAAAAAATTTCTTGACAAAAATCCATACTTGCCTGTATGAAAGAAATGTTTTGAAAAACCTGATGCCAAACCTCGAAAAACCTGACAGCACCTTCTGCAACACCTCAAATGACTTCGGAAATCTCTGATGTGTCTCAGGCTGAAACAACAGCGCAAACAGTAAAGCAGTTCATTCCCCTTTTCAGACAAAACAGCGTTTAAGGAGTAAAATTTTTATGCGTATGAACACCTTTTTCAGAAAAAGCCCCCTGCTGTTTCCCATTCCAGTTTTTTTCATCCTTTCCGTAAGTGCATTTTGCGCCTCTGCCGGTGATACGCAATGGAACAGGATCGAGACAAAATATACGGTCATCCGGTATCAGTCTGAAAACGATCTGGCAAAATTCAGCAAAAAAGTGGATTTCGGTGACAAAAATGGATTCAGTGTCATGTCCTTTCTGGGATTTGGAAAAGACAAACTCATCAGCACAGTTTCAGCAAAGGTGGATGCCGTGTATGAGCGCTCCCAGGAAATTCTGGATATGCGCAGAAAAATGAAAAAAGTCACCATCAGCATTTATCCTGATCAGGAGCAGTTGCACAAAGCCTGTGCAGAAATATGCAAAGATCCCTGCGCGGGGAGGGCATGGTATCTGTTTGAGCAGAATACCGTGTATGTTCAGGTTGATGATCTGCACGAAGGCATACTTGCCCATGAAATGGCACATTCCATTATAGACAATTATCTGCTCATGCGTCCCCCGGCAGCAAGCGCGGAAATACTGGCCCGCTATGTGGATGCCAATCTGCACAATACAGCCATTGCCGGAGCTTCCCAAAAAACGTCTCAAAACCTGTCTTCTTTCACAGAATGATTTCAATTAGTTCGCATAGACAAAAAGACAGATTCCCGATGGGTCTGCCTTTTCTGTTTTCAGGACAGCAAAAAATAACGGACAGGTTTGAAAACCTGTCCGTTATTAGGAGGTGCAAGCCAATCAATTGCCTGCAGGGATACGCACATCATCCGGTTCCGAGTATGCTTCGGCCACTTTCGGATCATGCTCCCGGACAATGGCAAAAAATCTCTCATTGAGGAAATGCTGAACTTTGTAAGATTTCGGTTCAACATTCCTTTCAGCCAGTTCCTCAATCAGTATTTCTCTGTTTTTTCTGTAAAAACTGGCCTTCATCAGCGCGATCCGCACATCTTCCCTGAGATTATCGCTTTTTGTATTCATCATTGCGGATTTGCTTTCGCAGTTGTCAATGAGTTCATCAATGCATGACGCATAGGCTTTGGCTTTCTCGCTTTCTGTCATCTGAGCCGCCGCGGGCAGTGCCCACATGCTCATAACCAATACAAGCAGACCAAAAACACAAAAGATTCTGCATTTCATAATTCCCCTCCTTTTCCTGAACTGTGAATAAAAATTTCACAGATCGAAAATTTCCGGAGAATTGCAAAAATATGATTCCTGCACCCCCGGAATCCTCTGAAAACCGATCTGCTGAAATCGCATTGTTTCATTCATCTTTTCTGTACAATATGTCAGATCATCTGTGTTTTCAATCGGGAAAAACCGGATTCAGAAAGAGGAAAAAGCTGATTTGTTATCAGAAATCCGGTAAAATGGCAGACTGGCAAAACAGAGGCAATGGTGGGGAAAGAAGGGAGTGTCTCAGGTATCCAGCGAGGTCAGCCCCATTTTGATGGCGATTTTGGTCAGTCCCGCGATACTGTCCACTTTCAGCTTTTCCATAAGCCTGTGACGATGGGTTTCCACGGTCTTGACACTGATATTCAGCCGTTCACTGATTTCTTTGGTTTTTGTTCCTTCTGCAATGAGCTGCAGCACTTCCCTTTCCCTGGAGCTCAGTCCTGCATAATTTTCTGTATCCTTCCCGTTTTCCGGATGCAGAAAACCTCTGACCACTGTTCCTGCAATGCCGGGACTGAGCCAGACCTGCCTGTTCATTACAGAATTTATGGCCTGAACAAGTTCATCCAGTGCACAGTCCTTGAGCAGATATCCGCAGGCGCCGGCTTTCAGCATACCTTCCACAAACTGCCTGTCCGCGTGCATGGAAAGCGCTATGATTTTCATATCCGGAAATTCGCTGATTATCTGACGGGTCGCGTCAATGCCGTTGAGTTCCGGCATGCTCACGTCAATAATCACAACATCCGGGTTGTGCTTCTGTGCCAGTTTCACTGCCATGCGTCCGTTTTCAGCAGTCGCGACAACCTTCATGTCCGGCTGGCTGTCAATCAGGGAGCGAAGCCCGTCTCTCATAATCTTATGATCATCTGCCAGTAAAATTCTGGTTCCCATTGCTCTGCTCCGTTATTCCGTTTGGTTTTCCCAGACGGGTGGACAAAAAAATCTCAGACCCCTTTCCGGGTTCCGAATGAATTTCAAAATGCCCCCCCAGATGCATCATGCGCTCACGGACACTGAAAAGTCCGAAACCGCGGGATGCGTCAGGATGAAAGGTAAGCAGGGAACTGTCAAAACCGCAGCCGTCATCCTTCACACGGATATGAATCTCATCCTGATTCCTGCAAACCGATATTTTCATATGCCGGGCACGGGCATGACGGATGATATTGAAAATCAGTTCCTGAATGCAGCGGAAAAGATGTATCCGGGTGGGATTGTCAAGATACTTTTCCTGCCCGTCATCATTGAATTCAATGTCCATCCCATGTTTTTCCCTGATTTTTGCGATAAAACTTCTCAGGGCCGCCTCCAGACCCATTTCATAGAGAATCGGGGGACTCAGATCATAGGAAACCGAGCGGACATCCCGTATGCTCTGTTCAATGTATGCGAGAATCTCTTCGATTTTTTCTTTCAGAGCCGGAGTCATTCCCGAATCTTTTTTCAGAACACCGAGCCTGATTTTGACCATTCCCATCAGTTGGCCTATGCTTTCATGGATTTCCACTGCGGCTCTTCTGCGCTCCTGTTCCCCGGTCAGCACCAGTTCGGCTGTCATGGATCGGAGCCTGGCCTGATACCGCAGCAGTTCCTTTTCGGTCTGACTCCGTTTCTCATTTTCACGGATGAGCTGCTGATTCGCTTTTTCCAGTTCTGCCGCATGAAGCCGGGCCTCCTCATGGGCTTTTTTCAGCGATTTCTCACTCGCCAGCAGTGCCTCTGTGCGGAATTTCAGTTCCAGATGGGTTCGCACCCTTGCATTCAGTTCAGCAGGATTAAAGGGTTTGATAATATAATCTGCACATCCTGCCTGAAAACCGGTGAGAATATCATCAAACCCTGTTTTCAGACCGGACAGAAAAATCACAGGAATATCCCTCGTGTCCGGATTCTTTTTCAGCTCCCGGCAGACCTCATATCCGCTGATATCCGGCATGACAATGTCCATAAGAATAATGTCCGGTATCAGCTCAGCAGCCTTTTCAAGAGCCTGTCTCCCGTTTTGGGCAAACGCGATGGTATATGTGTTTTCGCCCAGTATCGCTGCCACCAGATGTATATTCTCAGTCATGTCATCCACCACCAGGATGGCCGGTTTCCGCATCATAAACATATCCGCAATATATTTAAGGGGTTATGATCAAAGGAGCGGAGAGAAAAACTGAGGTTCCCTGTCCCGGCTCTGAATGAATGACAAAACTTCCGCCAAGATGTTTCAGCCTTTCCCGGATGCTGAAAAGCCCGAATCCGCCTCCGGGACCGGCCTGCCAACCCAATGGACAGGTGTCAAAACCGCAGCCGTCATCCTCAATGATGATTCGGATTTCATCTTTCTCCCGGCTCATTTGCATCCTGATGTGACAGGCTCCGGCATGTTTGATGATATTGAACAGCAGTTCCCGCACAGAACGGTACACATGGATCAGGGAAGGTTCTGGCAGGGGTTTTTCCTGATCATCATTGATCAGTTCAATCTGGACGGCATGTTTTTCCCTGATTTTATCTACAAGATTTTCAATCGCTGCATCCAGTCCCATAGTATAAAGAACAGCGGGACTGAGTTCATATGACAGGGAACGGGTTTCGCGGATGGTCTGTTCCGTATATTCAAGAATTTCATTTATCTGATCAAGAAATTTTTGGGAATGTTCCAGTTTTTTCAGTTCGGTGAGCTTCATTTTGATAATGGCAAGGGTCTGGCCGATGCTGTCATGGATATACATGGCAATGCGGTGACGTTCCCTTTCCTCAGCCAGTGAAAGTTCAGCGGCCATCAGACAGAGTTTCACCTGCTGTGATGACAACGGAGCTTCCCTCTCAAACTGTTTTCCGGTCTCAGGTGTGTGAGGTTCATGGATCATTGTCACCTCTGCCAGAGAGATTCTTGAGATTGTATATGGAACAGTTTGTGAATATCATACAATAAAAAGATATACAACAAAATATTTATATAATAAAATAATTTTTTTGTAACTGATATGAAAACTGAAAGATATTTGACCCGAAAAAAAAATTTCGGTTTCTGTCTGTTTTCAGACGGCAGCAAAAACATGAAAATTTACATTTCAACTTTATTGGAAAGAAAGAGATGTCATGCCGGTTCTCCATTGAAAACATGCTTATAAGCAGGCAAATATCAGGTTTTCATGTATTCAAAAAAACCGGATTTTTCCCAAAAATCCGGTTTTTCTGAAAAACTTTATGCCTGAAAAATTTATGTTTCAGATCAATGGCGAATTGTTATCATACCGGTTCTCCATTGAAAATATACTTTATACAGATCATAACTGCCGCGAAATCAGGCTGAAAATGACCGATCCGGAGTTCCTGACTGAAAGTCTGGAAACCTGCATTTTTATAATAAAACAATATACTGCAATCAAAAAAATAACCGGCAGAATTGCATTGAATCAATGGCGAATCGGTATGATGCATGAAAACATACGAAGGGAGACTGACTGCAACGGCATCTCTCGGTTCAATTTTATTCTCAAATGACCGCAGAATGTCGTCAGAGCCGGTTTTGCGGGTTTAACTGCAACATGAACGGAATGCAGAAAAAAAGATGAAGACAACCGGTGCGGGGAAATCCCCCGGCACGGTTGTCCAAAGGAAAGCTGAAAAATGACTATTTGTCATCCTCAAAGGTGGGACGGGGAAGCATACCTGCCAGTTTGGCAATCTCAGGCACTTTGTGTTCCCATTCGATGGCCATCAGGTGGATTCCCGCGATGCCTTTCATTTCCTTGAATTCCTGAATCTGCTCACACGCGATCTTAATGCCTTCCTCGGCATATTTGCCCTTGCCTGCCCCCTGGAGGCGTTTGATCAGTTCATCCGGCACATCCATGCCCGGCACACTGGTTTTCATGTATCGGGCCATACCAAGACTCTTGAGCGGGGTGACACCGGCCAGAATATAGACTTTTTCCGTAAGTCCCATGTCATTGGCCTGTCTTACCCATTCCCGCATTTTCTTCATATTGTATATGCACTGGGTCTGTATGAAATCCGCGCCTGCGGCAATTTTTTTTGCCAGACGGTGAACCCGCCATTCAAACGGCTCGGCAAAGGGGTTGGCAGCAGCGCCGATAAAGATTTTGGGCGGTTCATCAATTTTTTGACCACTGAGAAACGTGCCTTCATCCCGCATCTGTTTTGTCATGCTGATCAACTGCATGGAATCAATATCAAAAACCCCTTTGGCAGAGGGATGATCTCCGAACTGCTGATGATCGCCCGAAAGGCAGAGCATGTTCCGTATGCCATGCGCGGATGCGCCCAGAATATCGGCCTGCATGGCCAGCCGGTTGCGGTCACGGCAGACCATCTGATAATTGGGTTCCAGTCCTTCCTCAATCGCAATCAGAGATGCCGCCCAACTGGACATACGCACCATGGCTGTCTGGTTATCCGTGATATTTACAGAATCCACCATGCCTTTGAGGTGGGCGGCCTTTTCCTTTACAGCCTCCACATTGGACCCGCGCGGAGGCCCAAGTTCACCTGTAAAGGCAAAATGCCCGGCTTTCAGAACCCTTTCCAAATTACTTCCTGATTTCATATGATATTACCTCTCAATGTAAGATTGTGGGCTATGGGTGTCTGTCCTGACCCATAACCCGACTCTATCCGTAATACAGGGCTTGTTTTACCTGCCGGAGTCTTCTGCCCGGCGGTGTAAGCCCTGACCGGAAGACGCATCCGCAGGCGGGAATCATCCTCCGGACCGTTTATTTTAAAAGGTGATAAATAATCCTTTTTCATTGCATATGTCAATAAAAACTCTGCATTCTCCCGGCTTTTTTTATGGCTGACTGTCAAACCGGCATTTGCAGTTTTTTCTGTCCTTCGGTTTTTTTCTTTTTCCGGAATCTCCCGGCCCCGGCAGATTCCCCAAAGGGGGGTATGATTTTTTAATATTTTTATATCAGGATATTATGTTCAAAAATTCCCTGTCGGCATGTAAGAAACAGAAGAAAAAGGAAGAAAAAGGAAAAATGTGTTGACACCTGCCCGGGTTTTTGCTAAATGACTCCACACTTTTTCGGGGCTGTAGCTCAGCTGGGAGAGCGCTTGACTGGCAGTCAAGAGGCCAGGGGTTCGAGCCCCCTCAGCTCCACCAAGAAAATCAGGGGATTATGGATTCTTCCATAATCCCTTTTGTGTTTTTTGCCGGTCTCTTGCCGGTCTTCATCCGGTTTTTTTGACAGACTCATCAGGCATGTAACCGTATCCGTCCAGTTTTGAGATTTCCTTTCTGCTTTTGCCGGGTATCCAATGATAATAAGTGTTTACCGTTATCTTGATGTCTGCATGGCCAAGCTGCCTTGACACATCCGCTATATTGTCTCCGTCCTGAATCCGAAGGGTTGCGTAAGTGTGCCGGAGATCGTGAAGTCTCCGTTTTTCAAGTCCCGCCTTTGCAAGGCATTTGTGAAAAACCCTTGTCCGGAAGCTGCCATGATTTATCAGACTTCCGTTTTCATTGTAAAAAAGCCATTCCGGAGGCCGTCCCCATCCTTTTGCCAAAGCCTCTTTTTTCCGCTGGGTAAGATACTGTCTCAGAACCGTTTCCAGTGTGTCTGTCATGTCAACCGTCCTTGTCCGGTTGCCCTTCGGCAGGTCAATTCTTCCCTTTTTGCCAAGATTCCGCATCACGGAGATGCAGCCCCGGTCAAAGTGAATGTCTTCCGGTTTAAGTGCGGTAAGCTCCCCAAGGCGCATGCCTGTGCGCAGTGCACAGACAAAGAGAGGGTAATACCTGGGAGAACATTCAAAGGCTGTTTTCTCAAACCTCCCCATTTCCTCTTCGGTAAAGGGCATGGGTTTTCTGCCGGTATCCTTTTTTGTGATATATCTGCCTGTTGCGGCTGCCGGGTTTTTGGATATGATTTCATCATCAATGGCCTGCCCCAGAACATTGCTCAGGTATTTCTGCATCAGCCGCACGGAGCTGGCTGAAAGTCCTGTGTTCTGTTTTCGGATCAGAAAGGACTTTATGTCTTTTTTGTCAATAGACCTCTTTCAAAAGTAACTGTTGACATTAAACACAGGAAATTATATAAAA
>CAZDIU010000245.1:0-8199 GCA_964505535.1 uncultured Desulfobacterales bacterium
AAATTGGCGAATGCCTGAAAGCAGGCAGGGGAATGAAGGCTTTTGATCTGATGCACAAAGAACTGGATGCCGTATGGAAGGAAGTGCGGCGTGTGGCAAAAAACGGCGGCTTCATCTGCATCAATGTCGGAGATGCGGTTCGCACCCTTGCCGGAAATTTTGCTTTGTATCCCAGCCACAGCCGCATTGCTGCCCGGATGACAGAAACAGGACTGACGCCCCTGCCGGAAATTCTGTGGCGGAAACAGACCAATGCCCCCAATAAATTCATGGGTTCAGGAATGCTGCCGGCCGGGGCCTATGTCACCCTGGAGCATGAATATATCCTGATATTCCGCAAGGGTCCAAAAAGAGAGTTCAAAAAAGCTGAAGAAAAGATTCTGCGCAGAAACAGTGCGTATTTCTGGGAGGAGAGAAATATCTGGTTTTCCGATATATGGACAGACATCAAAGGCACTTCCCAGCATCTTTCGGATAACAGGCCGGATAACGGACTCAGAAAAAGAAGCGCAGCCTTTCCTTTTGAAATTCCCTTTCGGCTTATCCAGATGTTTTCCGTATACGGGGATACGGTGCTGGATCCTTTTCTGGGCAGCGGAACCACCATGTTTGCGGCAATGGCTTCGGCCAGAAATTCCATTGGATATGAACGGGAAAGCGGTTTTCGGGACATGCTTTTTTCCGCGTGTGATTCTGTTTTGTCTTCTGCCCGAAAGCGAATCCGGGATCGGATGGCGGCTCACAGGAGTTTTGTGAAAAAAAGGATCGCGGAAAAAGGGCCCATGAAATACACCAGCACGTATTACAATTTTCCGGTGATGACCGCACAGGAGCAGGAACTGTTTTTTTATGAACCGGAAGAATGGATAAAGACCGGTGAAAATCTGTTTGAACTCAGATACCGGTACCATTGTCCGGAATATTTTTGAAATTGAAAAAGGTTTCCGCACGGCCCCGCGTTTTCTGACCGGATAAACCCCAAGGGTTTTGAAAACTCTTGGGGTTTATCAGAGATTCCATCCGGAAAATTTCCTCATCAGAACATGATAAACCTTATAAATTTCCGTATATATTTACAAATAATCGGAATCAGTTTTCTGAACAGTCAGATTTGATCGATTCAAATTTTATGGGACTTGGAATTTTTTCCATTTTATTGTATAGATGCCGGACTGCTTATTTCTGAACAGGAGATTCATCATGACAGACATACAGGAACTCCGGGAATCGCTTCGCGGATTTGTCCAGGAATACCCGGAAAAGACAGGGGAAAGAAATATCTGGCGCGAACCTCTGCTGGCTGCCGCGCCTGCGGATGATCGCTTCAAAAGACTGAGGGAAATAGCAGCCCCGGATCATCTCATGCCCGCTGATCTGCTGCCATCAGCCAAATCCGTTCTTGTTTTTTTCATTCCCTTCACCAAGGAACTGGCGCGGGAAAATCATAAGGGAGATATTCCCTGCCGCGACTGGGGACTGGCTTACCAGTCAACGAACAGACTTATCGGAAAGTTATGTGAACATATCCGGACGGAACTGGAAAAAAAAGGATTTCAGGCCGCGCTGACACCCGCTACCCACAATTTTGATCCGATTCGGCTGATGGCCCGCTGGTCCCACAAGCATCTGGGATATCTGTGCGGGCTGGGAAGATTCGGCGTGAATGCCCAGTTTATCACGCCTTCCGGATGCGCGGGACGTCTGGGCAGTCTGGTGACAGATGCCGATACCGGGAATCAGCCTTTGGTGGAAGACGTTGACCTCTGCCTGCACAAACGAGGCGGCAAATGCCTGGCCTGCGTGAAACGCTGTCCGGTGGGCGCAGTCAGTGAAAGCGGCATTGACCGGCAGAAATGCTGGGAGCGTCTGAAATGCAATCTGACCCAGACAGAAGAACTCGCCGGTCTGGAAAACACAACCCATGTCTGCGGCAAATGTCAGGTGCTGCTTCCCTGCAGCCTGAAAGTTCCCTCAGTTTCCCAAACAGAAACCGTATGAATTCAAGATGCTGAGAGAACTGTCCATAAAAAATTTTGCCATCATAGATGATCTGCGCATCTCTTTTTCCAAAGGTTTCACCATTCTCAGCGGAGAAACCGGTGCGGGAAAATCCATCATCATCAACGCTGTCAATCTGCTGCTGGGATCGCGTGCCACATCCGCGTTTGTGCGCACCGGCGCGGAAACCGCAGAACTGGAAGCCCTGTTTGAGATTGCACCGGACAGCAAAGTTTCCGCCATTCTTGCGGAAAACGGGCTGGAGTCCTCCGAACTGATCATTCGCAGGATTGTGGCCCGCAACAACCGGCACAGGATTTATATCAACAGCCGCCTGTCCACCGGCGGGCTTCTCAATCAGATCACAGAGAATCTGGCCAGCATTTCGGGACAGCACGCGCATCAGGGTCTGCTGGATGAGGAACAGCATCTGCTGATTCTTGACCGTTTCGGAAATCTCATTGCCCTGCGGGAAAAGGTTCGCGCCTGCTTTCAGGAAATTCAGCCTCTGATTCGGGAACTTGCGGATCTGCACAATCTCAAAACCCGGCAGGCGGAAAAGACAGAGCTTCTGGAATTTCAGAAAAAGGAAATCCTGGAGACCGACATAAAGCCCGGTGAGGAGGCGGAACTGGAGCGGGAGCTGGTGCTGCTGAAAAACGGAGAAGTGCTGTATCAGGCCGTGCACGGCGGCATTGAAGAACTCTACACCGCGCAGAACGCCATTGTTGAACGCCTGGTGGAAGTGAAAAAGCAGATGGAAAGGGCCTGTCAGATTGATCCGGGACTCAGACCCAAAGCCGAAAGCATTGCAGACGCGGCTTTTCAGATTGAGGATATTGTGGAAGGGCTGCGCACCTATCTCAACGGCATCCGCATTGATGAACGCAGACTGGAGGCTGTGGATGAACGCCTTAACACTTTGCGGAAACTCAGCCGCAAATACGGTGGTTCCCCGGAGGCCGTGCTGACCCATCTGAAAAAAGTGGAAGAGGAGCTTGCCGGAATTGAAAATCTGGAAGAACGCATAGCCGAAGCAGAAACCAGACTGGCTGAACAGCACAGCAAACTGGCGGATCTGGGGTTGCGTCTTTCGGAAAAACGCAGAAAAACCGCAAAAATTCTCGCAGGCAAGGTGGAAAGAGAACTGGAATCCCTGAAGATGTCTGACACCCGTTTTGAGATTTCCCTGCAAAAGATTGCCCTTACGGAAAACACTCCTGCCTGGCTCTGTCTGGATGGCGGGGCTATCAGTGAAAGCGGCATTGACCGCGCGGCTTTTATGATCGCGCCCAATATCGGAGAGGAACTCAAACCATTGGCCAATATTGCCTCCGGAGGAGAACTTTCACGGGTGGTGCTGGCCCTGAAGGTGATTCTGGCAGAAACCGAATCTGTGGAAACCGTGATTTTTGATGAAGTGGATGCAGGCATCGGCGGCGGGGTCGCGGAAATCGTGGGCAGAAAAATCGCTCAACTGGCAAAATTTCATCAGGTAATCTGCATTACCCATCTGCCCCAGATCGCCAAATTCGGAAATCATCATTTCCAGATTGCCAAACAGGTCTCCGGAGGCAGAACCCGTACCTTCATCACACCGCTGGGGGAGGAGGATCGCATACGGGAGATCGCACGCATGCTGGGCGGTGTGAAAATGACACAGGCCACCCTGGATCATGCAGCGGAAATGTTTCAGGAACAGTGAGAATCGGCCTGTTCTCTCTGCAATTGCCGATTGCCGGATGCTTCAGCGGATTTGATCCGCTCAGCAGAAAGGTGCAGCATAACAATGGGTTCACATCAGCCGGAACTGTCCGGCAAAACAGAAAAAAAGAAAGGAACTTTCGGAATGACGGTTTCCACTCCGGTCTGGGTGCTTCTTGTCTATTGCCTCTACTGCGGAATTCTTTTCTTTTTGCAGCGGCAGATTCTCTTTCCCCGTGATCTGACGGACGTGCCACCCTCTTTCCGGAACGACATTCCCGGATTGGAAAGAATCTGGCTGGAAACAGCAGACGGAAATGTGGAAACATGGTACATTCCGCCCGGGCCGGGAAGTGAACTGCCCGCGCCTGTGATGATGTTTGCACATGGAAATGCGGAACTCATTGATTTCTGGCCCGATGATTTCATGGCCTTCACCCGTATGGGAATGGGTGTGCTGCTGGTGGAATATCCCGGATACGGCAGATCAGAGGGACGGCCTTCCCAGAAAAGCATTGTCCGCACATTTGCCGCTGCCTATGACATGCTTGTCAAACGCAGTGACATTGATTCCGCGCGAATTGTGCTGGCAGGCCGTTCTCTGGGAGGCGGGGCAGTCTGTCAGCTTGCTGCCATCCGTCCATCCGCGGCTCTGATTCTCATGTCAACCTTTACCGGCACACGGCCTTTTGCAAAAAATTATCTGGTTCCCGGTTTTCTGATCAGAGATCCTTTTGACAGTCTTGCCGTGGTGAGGAAATATGCAGGTCCCGTACTGATTATGCACGGGGAAAGGGATGAGGTGATTGGCTTTGATCACGGCAGAAAACTCCATGAAGCAGCCCTTCACGGCACAATGATCACCTATCAATGCGGACACAATGATTTTCCTCCCCACCAGCCCACATTTGAGGCGGACGTGGCCGGGTTTCTCCGCGAAGCCGGTATCCTTGGCACAGACGCACCGGAAAACATGCTTCAGTGACATCAGCAACTCTGTTTTCAAAGATCAGGTTCTGTTGGCATTTCTGTAATATTCTGAATTTGTTATAATCGACATCTCTGATCCCAACCCTTCGGACTTTCACGGAGTCTGTCCGGAATGAGGGACAGCACTGTGCATATTTCAGGCCTGAGATCGGAACCGGCAGTCTGATCTGAAATGTCAACAGAACCTAATATTTTTGAAACTCACTTTCATTAAAATTTATCTTCTCAATTTCTTCCTCAGAGGCAAAAAGAAGTTTTCGTGTATTCAAAAAAACCGGATTTTTCTGAAAAACGTTATGCCTGAAAAACTTATGTTTCAGATCAATGGTGAACCGGTATTCCGCACTGTCGTCATTCCGGCCGAAGCCGGTATCCGGAATCATTTGATATTACTGGATTCCAACTTTCGCCGGAATGACGGTGAAAACGTATAACTTCCTGATTTTGAAAAGGACGGCGTAACATCACTCCTTAATTCAAACGGGGTGTCATTTTATTTCCGTATATTGGAAAAGAGGAAAAAGCAATTGCCAAATCGGTGAGTTGACAATGTTAAAATTTTAACCCTTAATTGGCATTATCAGCATGAAAATTCTTTGTTTCATCCTCTCTTCGCATGATCTTCCTTTTCCCGGATTCTTTACACGGTGTAAAAAAAATAGACAAAATACCATCTGAATTCAGAGTGGATATCTTCCGCTCTGAAAGGTAACTCTTCATATTATCCGTTAATTAATCAAAATACCTCTGCAAATGTTTTTAGGCACGACTCTTGCGTAGCACAGAGGCAGTTGAATTTTGAAGAATCAGCAGAACACACATATTCCATGATTCTTCAGAATCCTGAACTGCCCGTGCAGCAATGGGAAAAAATTGTGCAGGCTTACAGATAATCTGACATGCTGTCAGGTTTACACCGGAGGTGCTTTAATGAATCGGATTCTGACCTATCAGGTTTATCCAAGTATTCCCAAATCCCTTTCCTTTCTTGAGATTATTTCCCGCAATCTTTGGTGGTGCTGGAAACCCCAGGCCATTGAACTGTTCCGGCGCATTGATCCCCGGCTTTGGGAGGATTCCGGCAGAAACCCCATTGTTCTGCTGGCCAATGTTTCCCAGAAACGGCTGGAGGATCTGTCTGGGGACGACAGTTTTCTGGCGCATCTGAATCTTGTAAAAGAACGTTTTGAAAAACGGGTGGCCTATTCCGTGGACTGGTCTCAGACAGTCTACGGACAGCAGAATGTCATCGCGTATTTTTCCATGGAATTCGGACTGCATGAGAGTATTCGCATGTTTGCAGGCGGTCTGGGCATCCTGGCCGGAGATCATCTCAAAGCCGCATCCAATATGTCTCTTCCGCTGGTGGGCGTGGGTCTGCTCTATCGCTACGGATATTTCCGTCAACTGCTCAACCAGGACGGATGGCAGCAGGAGAAATATCCGGAGACCGAGATTTATCACCTTCCCCTCGAGCGGGGCAGGGATGCCCAGGGGAATGAAATCAGCATTTCTGTAAGCGGGCCTGACGGCGAAATTCGCGCAGTGGTGTGGCGGATCCATGTGGGCCGGATTCCCCTGTTTCTTCTGGATACCAATCTGCCGGAAAATCCTCCTGAGATTCGGGAAATCACAGCCAGACTGTATGTGGGTGAGCCAAAGATCCGTCTGGCACAGGAGATCCTTCTGGGGATTGGCGGAATGCGGGCTTTGGCAGCAATGGATATTTTCCCCAAAGTCTGTCATATGAATGAAGGCCACTGTGCATTTTCAGCCCTGGAACATCTGTCCCATCTCATGTCCCGGTACAAACTGGATCTCCGCACAGCACTGGAGATCATTCCCCGCATTACCGTATTCACGACCCATACACCGGTGGCAGCCGGGCATGATGCCTTTCCCGCAGAACTTGTCAGACCCTATCTTCTGCCTTTTGCGGAACGTCTTGGCACAAATGTTCAGAATATCCTTTCGTGGGGAGTCGCGGACGGACACGGTTCAGAGGACATGTTTTCCATGTTTGCACTGGGCATCCGCATGTCCGAGTACTGCAACGGTGTCAGCCGTCTTCACGGAGGAACTGCCAGGAAGATGTGGGCCCATCTCTGGCCGGGCCTGCCGGAAAATGAGGTTCCCATCTCCCATGTAACCAACGGCATTCATGTTTCCACATGGATATCTCCGGAGATCGCCCAACTGTTCGAGCGGCATCTGGGGCCGGAATGGTATATGAGTTCCCGGAAACCGGAGAACATTGCCCGCATTGATGAGATTTACGATGAGGAACTCTGGCGCGAGCATGAAATGAGCCGAACCCATCTCATCCGATATGTCCGGAAAATGATGATCCGCCAGTATGAGCAGCGGAACGCTCCCAGATACATTATTTCCGGCATTGAGTCGGTTCTGGATCAGGATATCCTGACCATCGCGTTTGCCAGACGGTTTGCCACGTACAAGCGGGCCCATCTGCTGTTTAAAGACCCGGATCGTCTGGCAGAACTCATCAGCAGTGAAACACGCCCTGTTCAGTTTATTTTCGCGGGCAAGGCGCATCCCAGAGACGAGAAGGGAAAGGAACTGATTCAGCAGCTCATCCGCTTCATCCGTGAGCCCCGTTTCCGTAACCGGATTGTGTTTGTGGAAGACTATGACATGTGCCTGGCCAGACATATGGTGCAGGGCGCTGATATTTGGCTTAACAACCCCCGGCGGCCCCATGAGGCCTGCGGCACTTCCGGCATGAAGGCAGCGGTCAACGGTGTGCTCAACGTGAGTATCATGGACGGATGGTGGTGTGAGGGATATGCGCCGGATCGGGGCTGGAAGATTGGAAACGGGGAAGAATACGAAGATCACGCGTATCAGGATTCCATTGAAAGCCAGGCTCTTTACAATGTTCTGGAAAATGAGGTGATTCCCTGGTTTTATGAGGAAAAAAGCGGTGAAATGCCGACCCGGTGGATTAAAATGATGAAGGCTTCCATGAAAATGGCCATGGGAGAATTCTGCAGTCTGCACATGGTGGGGGAATATGAAAGGCGTTTTTATGCCCCCATCGCTCAGCGTTTTCAGCAGCTCATTGAAAACAATGCCCGTGAGGCCAGGGAACTGGTTTTGCAGAAAGAGCGGTTTGAGAAACACTGGAAGAACATCCGCATTGCCCTGCCGGTGCAGGAAATCAGAGGCCCTTACCGGGTGGGAGATTCTTTTACCGTATCCGTGCTGATTCATACGGGCGAACTCCGTCCCCCGGAACTGGATGCCGAGCTTTACTACGGCCATATGCGATCTGTGGATTCTTTGGAAACCATTGGAACGGTTCCCATGAGCGTGGCAGAAGATCGCGGAAACGGTGATTATCTCTACTGCTGCACCGTGCCCTGCAAACGTTCGGGCCGCTACGGGTTTACTGTAAGAGTCACGCCCCGCGGGGATGATTTCAGCAAATACAGCCCCGGCCTTATTGCATGGTCATAATACCGATTCCCCATTGAAAAGATGCTT
>CAZDIU010000246.1:0-8132 GCA_964505535.1 uncultured Desulfobacterales bacterium
AGAAGACCCGGCTGCTGTGCTGGATATTGTTCTTCGGCTGGTCAAAGAACGGATTCCCCGCAGATTCGGTTTTGATCCGGTCAGTGACATTCAGGTGCTGACACCCATGCACCGGGGCATTGTGGGCGCAGGGAATCTCAACATTGAACTGCAGAAGGCACTCAATCCGGCAGAAACCGGCATTGTCCGGGGACAGCGCACCTACAAAGAAAATGACAAGGTCATGCAGATCAGAAACAATTATGACAAAGAGATTTTCAACGGCGACATTGGCAGAATTGTGCGCATTGTTCCCGATGATCAGGAGATTTTCATTTGTTTTGACGGCAGAGAAATCAGATATGAATATGCGGATTTGGATGAGGTCATACCGGCTTATGCGGTTTCTGTGCACAAGGCGCAGGGATCAGAATATCCCGCAGTGGTCATGCCGGTGGTGATTCAGCATTACATGCTGCTGCAGCGCAATCTGATTTACACGGGCATCACCAGAGGCCGGGAACTGGTGGTGCTGGTGGGCACAAAGAAAGCTTTGGCAATGGCTGTGAAAAATGACAGGACGGCAAAGAGATATACGTATCTGAAACATCGGCTGATGCCATGAAAATCTGCGGTGCGTGTGAACGGAACTCACCCCTCCTTTCTGGGCAGGGCTGTTATACCGATTCCCCATTGAAAATATACTTTGTTCAGATCGTCAATGCCGCCAAATCAGTCGGAAAATGATCGGTCGGAGTCCCTGACTGAAAGCTTGGGATGCCTGCATTTTATGCCAGACTTTCAGTCCGGCACTCCGGACATTCTCTGACCCCGCGGCATACGGGAGCATGGGAAAATATCGTATAACTTCAATGGCGATTTGGTATTACGTTCTGCAATGACTCTTTGGAACAGCAGTGTCTGATGATCCTTCCTTTTGTAAAGCAGGGGGAGGGGACTGTCAGCGGATTTGGCCCACTGCCATATTATGGATCAATCAGCCGGTTCTGAATGGCAAAACGGGAAATTTCCGCATTGTTGCGCAGATTGAGTTTTTTCAGAAGCCGGAAACGGTAGGTGTCCACCGTTTTGATGCTGATGCGGTACGCGTCCGCGATTTCCCGGTTGGTGTCCCCCATGGCCAGACGGCGCAGCACCTGCAGTTCCCGGCGGGAAAGGGAATCCAGCACCGAACGGTCATCCGCTCCCCTTGCCATGCGCAGGGCCAGCATTTCCGCTATTTCCGGCGTAATGTAACGGGAACCGGAACAGACTCTGCGGATGGCATCTGTGAGCTGTTCGGGCGCGGATTTTTTGGTGATATAGCCCATAGCTCCGGATTCAAAGGCCCGAATCACATACTGCTCCTCCTCGTACATGGTCAGGATGATCACCCCCATGTCCGGATGATGAGATTTGATCTGCAGCAGCACCTCCAGCCCGTCCGCTCCCGGCATGGACACATCAATCACAGCCACATCCGGTTTTTTTTCCAATGCCTTGCGGATGGCCTCGTTTCCGTCCGAGGCTTCCGCGATCACTTCCATGTCCTCACTGTCTTCCACAATTCTGCGAAGCCCTGCCCGGACAATGCTGTGATCATCTGCAAGCAGCACCCTGATTTTTCCTGATGGTTTACGCATTGATTTTCACCCTGAAACAGACTCTTGTGCCCTGTCCCCTTACAGACCGCACCTCCACTGTGCCGCGCACCAGCATGGCCCGCTCTTTCATTCCTGCCACGCCCAGCCCCCTGACTTCTCCAAGTTTTGAGGTGTCAAAACCGGAACCGTTGTCCGCAACTGTGAGAGTCAGTATGTCATTTTCCGTTTGCAGCGTGATATTGACCCGGCTTGCACCTGCATGACGGGCCACATTGGTCAGGCTTTCCTGTGCAATCCGGTAGGCTGCGGTGGCAATGGCATCCGGAAGCTGGGGCACATGGGAATGCTCAAACAGGCAGGTGATTTCGGTGCGTTTTTCAAATTCCCCTGCAAACCATTCCAGAGCATCCACCAGACCGAGATTGTCCAGCACACCGGGCCTGAGCTGCACGGCCATACGCCTCACTTCCTCAATGGTTTTGTCTGTGAGTTCGCACATGGTCAGGGCGCGCTGTGCCGCTTTTTCATCTTTTCCTTTGAGATGTCTCGCCAGCCAGACCGCGTCCATGCGCAAAGCCGTGAGAATCTGCCCCAGTTCATCATGCAGTTCCCTTGCAATAGCGGCCCGTTCCTTTTCCTGACCGGCAATGATGCTGCCGGAAAGCCTGCGAAGCTGCTCCTGCGCGTTTTTCAGTTCTGTGATGTCTGTGGCTATCCCACCAATTCCCCTGGCTTTTCCGGTCTGATCATAAATGGGGAATTTGACTGAAAGATAGGTGCGAACCCTGTCAGTCTGTTGAATATGCTCCTGGGTGCGAAAGGAAAGACCTTCCGCGATTACATCCGCATCATGCTCCTGAAGCTGCCGGGCAATGGATTGAGGATGAATTTCATCATCTTTTTTTCCGCACACCTCTGCCGCGTTTACACCAAACAGTTCTTCATACCGGGAATTGACCATCAGATACCGGCATTCCCTGTCCTTGATGTATACCACATTGGGCGTGAACCGGAGAATTCCTGCAATGACTTCTGTGCGTTTCTGCACCTCCATTTCCAGCTCTCTGGAATAGCGGCTGAGTTCCTCCTTTGCCTTTTTCAGGGCCTCCTCCGCGCGCAGTCTTTCGGTTATATCAATGGAAACAGCCAGAGAGCGGATGATATGTCCCTTCTCATCCTTTTCCCCAAACGCGGAAAGCAGCACATCCATGCATTCCCCGTTTTTTTTCACAAAACGGTAGGGAACATCATTGATGAACCCTTTTTCATAAAATTCCGGAACCACATGATGTTCAAGATAAAGAGCCGAATCCGGGGTCAGAAAATCCCGCAGTTTTCTGCCTATGACCTCATTGCGTTCATATCCGAGCATTTTCAGCCAGTTGTCACTGACACTGACCAGACAGGTTTCCCGGTTTACGGAATGCAGCATGGCCGGGGCATTGTGATAGATGGAACGGTATCTCTCCTCACTTTCCCGCAAAGATTTTTCCGCAGCTCTGCGCCGCATTATCTCCCTGCTGGCTTTGCGGTAAAGAACAAAAAGAGACAGCCCGATGAGAATGCAGACCACCAGAATGATTTCACCGGTAATGCGGATCATGGGAGCTGATATTTTTCTGGAAATGGAGCGGATATTCTGCAGATAGAAAATATTCCAGCCCGCATGGTTTTCCAGATCTGTCTGCTTCATGACATAGCGGTTTCCCTGACCGTCAACCGCGTGCATTCCATCGTTCATTTTCAGATCAATCTGATTCCAGGGGCCTTCCCCGAACTGCAGGGACTGGCTGATTATATCCTTTTCATCAGGTGAAAGTTCTCTTATGCTGTCATATATCCAGTCCCTGCGGCTGGAGATGAAAATAATGTCCGAGGGATCGGTGACCATCACTATCTCATCCGGGCTGAGATTGAATTCCCTTTCAATGAGATCAATGGAGGTTTTGATTACTGCAACTCCGGCAGGGCCGGTGCCTGTTTCATCATAATACACAGGATGACTGCAGTATGCGCCCCGTTTGTCTGAAGTCACACCCAGGGCCATGTAAACAAAGGGTTCCCCTCTTATGGATTTCTGAAAATAGGGACGGAAGGAATAGATTTTTCCCACAAAACTGTCCGGATCATTGCGGTTGCTGGATGCCACAGTATATCCCTTTTCATTGATCAGATAGCAGATGTCTGCATTCAGGGTCTGCCGGAAATAGTCCAGAACAGCATTTGCCTCAGCCAGAATTTCAGGAGATGGAGAGTAAACAGCCTCACGGATTTCCCGCAGACCTGCCATCAGACGCGCAGGCCCGGCATTTTGTGAAAGAACAAAGGAAAGATGTTTGCTGATGTTTTTCAGGCGCACATCCGCCTGCTGCTCAGCCTCGGTGAGAGCGGCTTTTTTCAGGGAATAATAATACAGCCAGCCGCCCGCAGAGGTGGACAGAAAGGCCAGAAAGGATAAGACAAAAAGAATCAGGCGAAGTTTCATGGAGACAGTCAGTCCTGTTCCGGCCGGTACCGGGCATCCAGAATCACCACTTTTCCCCGGTCTGTGTCACAGCGGATCAGACGGCCAATGCCCTGACGCAGTTTGATGTCCGTGTCATACTGATACCGATCCCAGTAAACTTGTGCGGGCAGGTTTTTTCTCCGTGCCATCTGCAGGGGATCGGAAGGGGGCGGATAGGGAATGCGGGTGATAATCACCTGGGTCAGGGTGTCTCCCCGGAAATCCACGCCGTACCAGAAGGTGTCCACGCCAAAGAGCACACTCTCCTTTACAGCCCGGAATTCATCGCAGAGATTCACGGTTGACTGACCGGGCCGCTGAATCAGCAGGGGATAACGGGTTTCAGCAATGGCCGGAGCCACCTTTTCCGCGACCAGATTCAAATCCTGATAACTGGAAAACAGCACCAGGGTTCGGCCCCTGTTTTTGCGAATCAGTTCCGGAACCAGCATGATGATGGATTTCAGCCATGCCTCTTTGTTGTCATATTTGCCGCTTACAGCCCCGTCCGGCACAAGGATTTCCATGGCATCCTTTGAAAAAGGCGATGGAATGCGCACAAAGCGGAAGTCTTTGGCAATGACCTGATCCTCAATGGTTTCCAGGGGACGATCCATGCCGCAGATGCGCTGAAAACTCTCAAACCGGTTCCGGTGGCAAAGGGTCGCTGCTGTGTAAACCACACAGTCTTTTTTGGCATGAATCTGTTTCCGGATGGATTCTCCCATCTGCACCTGCAGGGACATGAGATTCCAGTTGCGCTGGAAAATCTGACAGGCTGTGATATGGTTTTCATGGATCATGTTCTCCCGTATCTCTTTTGCAAATCCTGCCAGCTCTCCCAGCTGATCCAGATGGGAGATTAGACGGCTGGCCGTGCGGTGCTGGATACGGAGCATCCGGCAGGTGTTTTCCTCCCGGATCATGTCAAAACATTTGCGGATATGCTTCATTTTCTCTGCCATGCCATCCAGGCAGGGGAAAATCTGTCCTTCCTGAAAAACCGGATGATCATGGACAAGCGCCTGCACACTGCCCCTGGCTGCTTCCGGATGAATCCGGGACAGGATGTCTCTGCAACTGTTTATATCCTCCCGGAGAGCGTCAATTGTGTCTGCGGCCTTTTTCATTTCAGCACAATGATCTTCGCTTCCGCGTTTTGCAATGGAAGGAATATGTTCCCTCAGAAAATCCAGTATGTCGCGGATACTGCGGGAACTGATTTCTGTTCCGAACGCGTTGCGCACGGCTGTTTCAAAATGGTTGGCCTCATCAATGATATAATTGCTGAAGAGCCCGGACAGCACCGCATCCCTGTCCAGGAGAGCCAGCTTGTGGTGATTGGTGATGACCAGATCCGCAGCCCATGCCCCGGCAGTGATGACCTGAGCCGGACAGCGGCTGTGCTTGGGAGTGCATCCGGATCCTGCTGAACTTTCACTGAGTATCTGATCCAGAAAAAAGGCTTTGTTCAGATATGCTCTCACTTTTTCTCCGGCCCCGTCCGCGTCCGCGCTGCGAAAATGGAAAACAAGCCCCAGACAGTAAAGCCAGGCCAGCAGATGCTCTCCTTTCCATGTGTCTTCGTAAAGATTGCCCAGTTTTTCTGCGCACAGATATGCGGATTTGCCCTTGAGCAGTGCCACGCGGATATCCCGGTAAATGGGCAGGATTTCCCGGACTGCGGCCAGTTCCTGCTGAAAAATCTGTTCCTGCAGGTTTTTGGTGTAGGTGGAAATCACAAAACGGGCATGGGGATTGAGGCGGAGAAACTCCAGCACCGGAATCAGATAGCCCCGTGTTTTGCCGGTTCCTGTTCCTGCCTCAATGGTCAGCACAGCCTGATCATTGATGGCATTTGCCACATGAACCGCATAGTCAATCTGTTCAGGTCGGAATGTGAACCCTTTTTCCGCATCCGCAAGCCCCTGAAAGATATTTTTGAGATTTTCCGCAGAAACAGGCCGGAAAGGGATTTTTTCTCTGCTGCTCCGGGAGACATTTCCCGCCTTTTCCAGAAAGGGACGCCAGTTTTCTGAATCCTTTTCTTCAGAGGAAGTGAAGATTCCGCCAAAATAATTTTGATAATTGTGGTGAATGTGGACAAAAGCCTGTCCGAACAGGGTTTGGCTTTTTTTCAGGTAATGACGGAAAACCGGTGCATGGGCCGTATGGCTGCTGTGCAGAAGCGATCCGCAGACATGTTTGATCAGCTCTGTTGAAATTTCCACTGCCTCTGATGCGGAAAAACTGATTTTCTCCCGTTTTCCGCCATGCAGATATTCCCACAGACTTTTGCATGTCCAGGATTTGAGAAAAGGCAGAAAAAATTCTGCGGCAAACCCCAGATCAATGATGCGCGGATTTCCGCACAAAGTCTGAATCTCAGACAGGGCATCATGCTCATCCAGCACAAAAACAGCTTTCTGTCCTTTGAGAAAATTCCGCAGTTTCCGGGCTGCATCCCCGGGAGAAGGCGCACTGCTCACCTGTTTTGCAGACAGGCCGGAATAATAGCGATCCCTGCCGTTGTGATGGGCATAACAGACACGGGAGTGGAAATTTTTTTCTTTGCCTTCGGGATCGATGATTTTTGCAGCCACCGCGTAAATGCGGTTTCCCCTGTCTGTTTTCAGACCCGCATGGGCATATACAATCGCAATGTTTTCAATTTTTTCATCAAACGGTTTCAGCATGAAGGGAAAATGCCTGTTTTTGCGAAAATTGTCAATGAATTTGAAACTGATGGCAATCAAAAAAAAGAATGTCTGAAAAGACAGGCATAAAAGTGGCACAGACTTTCACCCTGTGTGCATGAGCAGGCTGATCTGAGGGTCAGTCTGCTGTGTCTGTCAATTGCGCAGCAGGGGCAGGGCAAACAGGGCTGTATTGCCCAGGATGTGAATGGTGAGCGGAGTCATGAGTTTTCCCTCTTTTTCATAGGCCAGGGCAAAAACAATGCCGCCGACAATCTGTATGATTCCGAATCCGGAATGAAGCACAGCAAAAAAGGATGTGGTTATCAGCAAGGCTGGGACAATTCCCCATCTTCGGAAAAATCCGTAAACAATTCCCCGGAAAAAAATTTCCTCTGCCACAGGTCCGATGACACCGCCCACCGCAAAAAGCAGAATGCGATCTGTGATTTTTTCCGGCAGACGCATGGAAAAAAGTTTCAGTGGATCAGTTCCGGCCAGATGGAGAAGGAGAAATCCCGCGCAGACCAGTCCCCCGAATCCCATGGACCAGACCAGGCCTTTTTCCAAACCGGGGCGAATCTGATGCCTGCCCAGTCCGACAATATCCATTTTTCCTTCCCAAAAATAAACAAGCAGGAGCAGGAGGATAATTTCGGTGATCCGCACCAGTCCGATGCGCAGATAGGGACCGCCCCATTTTGGAGGAACAAAAAAAACAGCCGCGATTTCAGCAAGCAGGATGAGAAAAAGGGAGGAACAGAAAATTTTCAGTTGGATACGGTCTGCCGCCATCCCAGACTCCTTAATGCTTTGTATGCGTAGAACTGAATATACCACTCATCTGACCGGGGAATTTTTTTCAGGATTTCCCCAATGGCCCTTGCATCTTTTCTTGTTCCCAGAGCATGAAAGGCCCGGTATGCCACATTGATCTGCGGATCATCTGTCAGTGCCAGTGTGAGAGCGTAAGTCTCAGGAGAACGGCTGACACTCAGGGTTCTGACCAGTTCATAGCGTTCAGGTATGTGCGGACTTGCCGCCATGATCTGATGCACATGAAAATCGGCTATCTCCATTTTTTTGTGACAGATATACCGCAGGGCTTTGATTCTTTCCCCCAAACTCTCTGAATGCAGCATTTGATTCAGTTCGTTGCGCTCAATTTTTCCAATTGCTTCAGGCTGTGAGAAAAAAATCAGAATTGCCGCACCTGCAAAGCAAAGTGACAGAGCAGAAACAGGAACGAATTTTTTTTTCAGGCAGATGCCGGATACCACCCGGATGGGAAGATACAGAATCATCCAGATGCTCAGCCCGGAAACCAGAGGCAGGGAAAGAAATGTG
>CAZDIU010000247.1:0-8091 GCA_964505535.1 uncultured Desulfobacterales bacterium
GATGCTTGCGGCACAGGGCGGTGATTTCCTCTTCCGTGATCTGTTCCCCTTTGCGGGGAACCACCACAGCAGTCACAGCCTCCACCCATTTGGGATCATCCACACCGATAACCGCGACTTCCTCGACCCGTTTGTCCAGATAAATGACTTCCTCAACCTCACGGGTGGAAACATTTTCGCCCCCGGTTTTGATCATGTCCTTTTTGCGATCCACAACCGAAATATAGCGATCCTCATCCAGAATGCCGATGTCACCGGAATGGAACCAGCCCCCGCGCATGACATCCTCGGTTTTTTCCGGTTCCTTGAAGTACATAATCAGAGCATGGGGTCCTTTGCCGCAGATTTCGCCGGGAATGCCGGAAACCTCAATGGCATTTCCCAAATCATCCTCGATCCGGGTTTCCATGTTCAGACCGGCCATGCCTGCGGAACCCAGTTTGCGCATCGCGTCTTCGGCTTTGAGAACAGTATGATAGGGAGCCAGTTCTGTCTGACCGTAGTAGTTGTAAATTCCCGCGCCCGGCAGGCGTTCCAGCATTTCCTTGAGAACTTCCACAGGCATGATGGACGCACCGTAATAGCATTTTTTCAGGCAGGAAATATCGTACTTGTCAAAATCCGGATGGCGCAGCATCCCAATCCAGACTGTGGGCGGGGCAAAAAACATGGTGGCACGGTACTGGTTGATGGTTTTGAGGATATTGCCGATGTCCGGTGTCATGAGAATATTGGTTCCACCCACCCAGAATACGGGATTCATGAACACATCCCGCTGAGCGCAGTGGTAAATGGGCAGCGCATTGACGTTAATGTCGCTGCTTTCGTATCTGCCGTCAATGATCGCACCCATATATTCAGCCATCAGAGCCTGATTGCTGATGATAACACCTTTGGGCAGGGATTCGGTGCCGCTGGTGTAGGTCATCTGGCAGGGGTCTTCAATGCGAAGGATTGCATCCGGTTCTGTCGCGGGATAGGCTTTGTACCAGTTCTCAAAATTCCGGAAACGGTCATCAGCCGGCGCCTGTCCGGCCATATCATCAGACCAGATCAGGGTGCGCACGGTTTTCATTTCACTGAGAACATCCTTCACCAGAGGAAAAAGAGCGTCTTCCACAATGAAAACTTTGCTTTCCGAATGATCAATGGAATAACAGATATCTTTGCCTTTGAGCAGGTAATTTATGGCAAGATACACCGCGCCGATCTTGCAGCATCCCAGCCAGGTCAGCACATGGTGAACAGTATTGTGCGCCAGAATCGCGACACGGTCATATTTCTCCACGCCCAGGTCTCTGAGTGCATTGGCAACCCGGTTGCTTTCCGCGTCCAGTTGGGCATAGGTTAAAGATTTGTTTCCAAAGATAACCGCTGTTTTGTCCGGATAATGATATGCGCTTCTCCGGATCATATCCGCGATTACCCATCTGTTCACGCGGTTGTAACGGTTCATCAAAAAATCAAGATTCTCTTTGTTGAGAGCACTGTATCTTGATTTGTCCTCTGCTGATAAAGATTGTGTATGCGGCATAAGAGTTGCTCCAAGTTTCTGGTTTTCTGGTTTCTGGGTACTGGTTTCCGGGGTTCAGTGTTCAGGTGTCAGTATTTCCCTGAACACTGACACCTGAAACACTTTTCTATTTCCTGTACTGTTTCCGAAGTTCGGTTTTGAGAATCTTTCCTGATCCGGTTTTGGGGAGTTCCGAGACAAAGGCTATCTGCTTGGGAATCTTGAATTTTGCCATGCGTTCCTGACAGAATGCTTTCATTTCCTCTTCGCTGACACGGGCATTTGCCTTTAACACCACCAGCGCGGCAGGGACTTCCCCCCATTTTTCATCAGAAAAGGCAATTACCGCGCATTCCAGCACATCCGGATGTTTGTAGATGACGTTTTCAATTTCCACAGAGGAGATGTTTTCACCGCCGCTGATGATAATATCCTTGGCGCGATCCACAATCAGCACATAACCCTCAGCATCCACTGTTGCAAGATCGCCGGTATGAAAATAGCCGTCGCGCAGGGCTTCGGCTGTGGCTTGGGGAAGTTTCCAGTAGCCTTTCATCACATTGTCCCCCCGGACAATAATCTCACCCACTGTGATGCCGTCTTTGGGCACGTCATTTCCATTGCTGTCCACCACACGCAAATCCACACCCGGCACTTCCAGACCGGTGCGCGTGATGTAATTCATTTTTTCTGATTCATCCGCATTCGCAAGCGTGTCTTTGAGATTGCCGACCGTAAGCAGCGGCGTGGTTTCGGTAAGACCGTATCCGGAAATGTACTGACATCCGAGTTTCTCCATCATGCGTGCGGCATTGGCAGGAGACATGGGCGCGCCCCCGACCATAATCCATTGCAGGGATTTGAGATTGTAACTGTCCAGTTCCGGCACGTTAAGGAGAAAATTGATCATGGTGGGAACCATCATCGCGGCTGTGATTTTCTCATCCTGTATGGTCTGCAGTACGTTTTTGGGAACAAACTGGCGCTGCATCACATGGCTGCCCCCCTGATAGGTGATCGACCAGATGAAAAACGCATCTGCCAGATGAAACAGGGGCGCGATGTGATACCAGACAGTGGCATCTTCCAGTTTGAAGGAAATGATGGTGCTGAGCGCATTGGCATAAATGTTCCGGTGGGTGAGCATCACACCTTTGGGATTTCCCGTGGTTCCGCTGGTGTAATAGAGATTGAGCATCGCGTTTTCATCCTCCGGCTCTGAACCCGCAGGTGTTTCTGCCGATTTCTCAATCAACTCCTCATATGTGCCGGTCATCCAGTCCGCATCTGCGGGACCGTCTGCAATATAATACTGTTTCAGGGTGGGGACAGATTTGCGGATCTGATCCGCGACCGGTTTGAAATCTGCGTGAAAAATCAGGGCTTCGGCTTCGGAATCTTTGAGAATATAGATATATTCCTCTGCTTTGAGCCGGGTGTTGAGCGGAGACAGAACCCGTCCCGATGCAGCCATGCCAAAGTAAAGTTCCATATACCGGTAAGTGTTGTAATCCAGCACAGCGACTCTTCCGCCCGGTGATATGCCCATGCCATGCACAGCATGGACCACCCGGTTGACCCGTTTCTGCACCTGTGCATAGGTAAAGCGCAGATCGCCGTCAATGACAGCGGTTTTCTCCGGGTAAAGTTTCACGGCTCTTTTCAGAATCCTCACAGGACTCATGGGAACCTGCATCATTGCCTCCTTTGCCTGAAAAATGTTCAGTGGACAGTCTTAATGCCCTTTTACAAAAAGACAAAACCGGGGCATGTGTCAAACTCACATCAATGGGATAATTATGAAATCTGAAAAAAATTTTCTGTCTATGTGTTTTTCTGCCGCAAAGACACAAAGGCACAAAGTTTCACGAAGATTTCATGCGTATTTATTTTTCAGATTTCATGTAACAACTTAAAAGGATTTAAAACTGGAACCCGTGCAAAATTTTCTTACCCCGCAGATTTCAGCGCGGCCACCAGTGCCTTCACATCTTTGGGCGGAGGCGCAAATCCCTGTTTTGTTTTCATGCTGATCGCGTTCTGTTCGCATCCGCTCGCGCACAGACCGCAGCCAAAGCACAGATCCGGATTCACCCCAGGCGTATCTGCTCCCATTGTCAGTGCTTCCGGCGGACAGCGGTGCAGACAGGTTTCGCACGCAATACATTTGGCTGCATCAAAAATGGGTTCAAATCCGGAATTGAAAAACAGTCCGGGGCATGGATTTTTCAAAGCCTGTGTAACCACCTCACAGTGCCAGCGATCACAGTTGCAGATAAACTCTATGTCATCAGCCGTATTGCGACTCATGTGCAGCAGCCCGGCTTTTTCGGATTTGTCCAGAACTTCCCGCGCCTGTGCCCTGCTGACCATTTTCCCGCCCAGCCGTTCTGCCATGTATTGTGCAATATGACCGAACCACATGCACACATCCATAGGCATGTCATGGGTGTCCCCGCCCCGAAGTTTTGCTGCATGGCGGCAGTAGCAGATGCCCACTGCTATGGCATCATATTTGTCAATATAGGTGGATACCTGATCATAGGTGCGGAGCACATTGCCTGCGTGTATGGTTTTTTCAACCGGAATGACACGGGTAAGGGGATAGGCAGGCTTTGGCACAAGTTTTGCCTTGTGACACGCGTCTTTGTATTCATGAATCAGCCGGGCAATCCGGATTTCCCGCGGGCCGGATTTGCCCGCTATCATCTGATACTCAAAGATGCCGGGCATAAAGGAAGAACCCATGTACAGACGGATATTGCCTGATGTGAAACTGACACAAAGCCCTTTGTCCGCCATCTGCTCCAGAATTTGACGGACTTGTGCCTCATCCCAGTTCAGCTTTGCGGCAATATCAGCAGCCTGTGCCGGTTTGCGATCCAGCGCATTGTTGATTTCTGCCTCTTCCGGCGTGAACAGTTCTTGCACCAGAGCATAGAATTCCGGTATATCCGCGCCGGAATAGGCTCCGCCCCGGCTTTTCATGACCGTGAGCATTTGCCTGTACATTTGCATAGAATTTTTCCTTTCCCCGGCTGATGTTTCACTCTTTCAGACAAACCCTGAGGGTTTTCAAAACCCTCAGGGTTTAAGGCTTTGGATTTCAGATTCAATTTACTTCCTGAAACCTGACACCTGAAACCCTGCACCTATATCATTTCGATAACCGTTGCCATTGCAACACCGCCGCCGCCGCACAGCGTGGCCATTCCCAGGGTTTTGCCCTGTTTTTTCATGGCATGGAGAAGTGTGACCATGATTCTGCACCCGGTGGAACCGACGGGATGTCCCAGACCGATCCCGGAACCGTTCACATTGGTGACTTCCCGGTTGAGTCCCAGTTCTTTTTCACATCCCAGATACTGAGCGGCAAAGGCTTCGTTTACTTCGCACAGTTCAAAGTCCGCGATTTTCAGTCCGGTGTTTTTCAGCAGGTTTTTCACCGCGGGAACAGGAGAGATGCCCATGACTGTGGGATGGCACGCGCCTCTGGCTGATGCTTTGATTCTGGCAATGGGCGTAAGACCAAGTTCTTTTGCCTTTTCTGCGGACATGATGATCATAGCCGATGCGCCGTCATTGATCCCGCTTGCATTTCCCGCTGTAACCTTTCCGATTTTCGGTACAAACGCGGGCGGGAGTTTCTGCAGCTGATCCATTGTGATGCCGGGACGGAAATGCTCATCTTTGTCAAAAATCAGGGGAGCTTTCTTCTTCTGCGGAACCTCAACCGGCACAATTTCCTCTTTGAAGGAACCGTCATTGGTGGCTCTTTCCGCATTGTTGTGGCTTCTGAGCGCGACTTCGTCCATTTCTTCCCGTGAAATATTCAGATGCTGGGCAACCAGTTCGGCTGTCTGTCCCATGATATAGGGTTTGCCCAGAAACATGCTGGCCGGGGCTTCTTTGGTGTTCACCGGGCAGTCTTCCCCAAAGGGAATGAGATGGGAACCGCAGTGCAGCGCGTGAATCAGGGCATCCACAAAAACCTGATCCTGCAGACGGCATCCCCAGCGCGCGCCCGGAACAGCATAGGGAACACCTGACATATGCTCCATTCCGCCCGCAAGGATAATGTCAGCCATGCCTGCCTGAATCATGGCCATGCCGGAAATCACAGCCTCCATGCCGGAAATGCAGACCCGGTTGATGGTGACAGCCGGAACAGAGACCGGAATGCCTGCCATGAGTGCTGCCACACGGGTCACATTCAGAGTGTCATGATGCTCCATGCAGCAGCCGAAACGCACATCATCAATGATGACCGGATCAATTCCGGCTCTTTTCACTGCCTCTTTCATCACGATACTTCCCAGCACAGCACCGTTCAAATCCTTGAGACTTCCGCCAAACCCGCCGATGGCTGTACGGCACGCGGAAACAATCACAACATCTTTCATTATATGTATATCCTTATCTTAACATGGGTAGGGTGGGCAAAAGCGGAGCGTTGCCCACCATTTCCGGAAAATGGTGGGCACAGAAAAACGTGCCCACCCTACGAAATATTGCGGAATTGTAAGCGGTTATTTCCCGCCGAATGCGTCATCGGAAATTTCCACAACCGTGCTGTCACTGCCGGTAATCACATCCATTTTTCCCCTGCTGACAGGCAGAACAGTGCGGATGAAGAAACGTGCGCCTGCAATCTGGCCTTCATAGAAAGCAGCATCCTTTTTCTTGGCATCTGCCAGTTTCTCACCGGCAACCGCGGCTCTCCACAGCAGCATCCAGGCCATGACCGCATCCCCTGTGACATCCATGAAGGAATAGGCATGGGCATAGGCTGTCATCATTTTGTCCGACCGGGAAGCAGATCGCATATAACGGGCTGTTTTTTCAAATTCTGTGACAAATGCCTCGGTTTCCGCAGCCAGTTCTGCCAGACCGTTCACCTTCTTTGCTCTTTCCGCAACCTGTTTCATTTCTGCAAGCAGATTGCCGAATGCCTGTCCCTTTTCAATGCCCATACCGAGTTTTCTGCCCAGCAGATCCATTGCCTGAATGCCGTTGGTTCCCTCATAAATATGGGTGATCTTGCAGTCCCGCAGATACTGCTCCTGGGGATATTCCTTGGTGTATCCGTATCCGCCGTAAATCTGCATACCAATGCTGCACATGTCAAAGCACCGATCCGAAACATAGCCTTTGGCAATGGGAATCAGCACGTCAATCAGACCCTGGTATTTGGCTTTTTCTTCGGCATCTTTGGAAATGCGGATCATGTCTTCACACCAGCCAATGTAAATCAGCAGGCTCCGGCTGGCTTCCACATAAGTTTTCATGGTCAGCAGCATCCGCCGCACATCCGGATGCTGAATAATGGGAACGCCCGGAGCATCCTTGCCGGTGGCTGTCAGACTTCTTCCCTGCACGCGTTCTCTGGCATAGTTGAGGGCATTCATAAAGGACGCGGATGCACAGCCAAGTGCCTGCATTCCCACGTCCAGACGGGCTTCGTTCATCATCACGAACATGGCCCGCATACCCTTGTTTTCCTCGCCCAGCAGGGTTCCCCGGCATTTTCCCTTGCCGCCCAGGGTCAGAGAACAGGTGGGGCTGCCGTGAATGCCCATTTTATGCTCAATGCCGGTGCAGACCACATCATTGAATTCTCCCATACTGCCGTCATCATTGACCCAGAATTTGGGCACAAGGAACAGAGAGATGCCCGAAGTTCCCGCGGGTGCGCCCTCAATGCGTGCCAGAACCGGGTGAATGATGTTTTCCGTGAGATCCTGCTCTCCGCTGGAGATGAAGATTTTGCTTCCTGTGATGGAGTAAGTTCCGTCATCATTTTTCACAGCAGAGGTGGTCAGTGCGCCCACATCCGAACCGGCTTCGGGTTCTGTCAGCAGCATGGTTCCGCCCCATTTGCCGGTGTACATGTTTTTCAGAAACAGTTTTTTCTGCTTGTCCGTGCCGAACTTTTCCACCAGCCGTCCTGCGCCGTGAATCAGGAGCGTGGTCAGAACAAAGGGAAAATTTGCGCCGTGAAAATAGTTTTTCACCGCAAGGGAAACCGTGGCAGGCATTCCCTGACCGCCCCATTCCGGCTCATCGCACATTGCGAGCCATTCCCCTTCCCGGAACAGTTGGTAGATTTTGTGAAAAGACTCCGGCATTTTCACCGCGCCGTTTTCAAATCTGCATCCCTCCTCGTCTCCGGGTTTCAGGGTGGGGGCCAGTTCCTTGACAGCCATGTTGCGGGCTTCGTTGACGATGAGATCCACGGTTTTTCTGTTAAACTCCGCAAATTTCTCATGTTTGCTCAGTTTTTCCACTTCCAGCTGCTCATGAAGAACAAAATCCACATCTCTGCGGTCTGCGATTGTCTGTGCCATGAAAATTACCTCCGATATGTTTTTATTGGTTTTTTGCTTTTATCTGTCCAATGGTTCTGCAATTCTGTTTCAAAGGGATGCTTCCGTTCTCTCAGGAAATCCCCGGAGTCCCAAATTCAAAGTTTGATGCCGCATTCTCTGCCAAACTTTCAGTTTGGCACTCCTCTTCACCTGTTAGGGAACTCCCAGGAAATAAACTACCCGTTTTTTATGGTGAATCTGTAGGGGCGA
>CAZDIU010000248.1:0-8036 GCA_964505535.1 uncultured Desulfobacterales bacterium
CTCTATCTGCTACAAAATTGGGAGATTATAGTCAAGTAATATTCAAACAGGCTCTGAGGGACAATGCTGCTGATTTAGACTATTTATCAAAAAAATATACCAAAATCAGGTTCTGTTGACATTTCAGCTCAGGCGGCCGGTCAGATTCTCCGGACTGAACCGGAAACCGTTCCGCATCTCATTCCGGACAGAGCGGTGACAGTCCGCCGGGTTCAGTGCAGTCAGATCGTCTCCGGCAAAATCAGGATGTTGCAGAAATGTCAACAGAACCTAATACTCCTCAAATTCAGCCTCTATGTCATTTTCCTTATCATCCATGCGGATTGGCTCTTTTCCGCTTTTGTCTTTTGCCTGTTCCCTGCGGAATTCAGATTTGCTTTCCCCAGGTATATTCTGATTTTTTCCACCCTCAAATTTTGCAATAATGGCTTTCATGGCTTTGATGTCTTCGGGCAGCAGGTCATCATCATCCCCTTTTTCACTTGTCATATCCCCGATTCTGAAAAATTCGGTCACATTTCGCAGCCGGTCAGCCTGCCGGGACAAATCCTCGGAGGTGTCTGCAATTTCTTCGGAAATGGCCGCATTCTGCTGAATAATCTGATCCAGTTGCTGAATGGCTTTGTTGATCTGATCCGCGCCCGCGTGCTGTTCCTGACTGGCCGAACTGATTTCCTGCACCAGTTCAGCGGTTTTCCGTATATCCGGAACCATACGCCTGAGCATTTCACCCGCATTTTCCGCAACCGCCACTCCTGATGCTGTCACATTCATGATTTTTTTCGCAGCCTTCTGGGTCTGCTCCGATAGTTTGCGCACCTCCGAAGCCACTACGGAAAAGCCCCGGCCTGATGATCCGGCCCTTGCGGATTCAATGGCTGCATTCAAAGCCAGCATATTGGTTTCGCGAGCGATTTCCTGAATCACCGTGATTTTTTCCGCAATGGTCTGAATTGCATTCACGGTTTCAGCCACTGCCTTTCCGCCTTCTCCCGCAGTCTGTGCAGCCTGCAGGGCAATTCTTTCTGTCTCACCTGCATTGTCTGCATTCTGGCGGATGGCAGCGGCCATTTCCTCCATGGAGGCGGAAACCTCTTCGGCAGATGCAGCCTGCTCACTTGCCCCCTGGGACATTTCTTCAGACCGGGATTTGAGATCCAGACTGGTTTCCGCGAGTTTCCCGGACGCGGCCTGCACATCCGCAATGCTCCTGCGGAGCTTGCCCACCATTTTCCGCATGGCCGCATAGACTCCGCTTTTGCCAGTGGAAGAGAAGGTGATGGTCAGCTCCCCTTCTGATACCCGCCGGGCAATGTCTTCGATTTCCGAAGGTTCGCCGCCCAACTGGCGCAGTACGCCCCGTGAGATGTAAAAGGCGATGACAAGGGAAAGGAAAAGTGCGGCCAGTGTGCCGCCTGCAACCATGTATTTGGTGATGGCAGCAGCTTTTGCCGCGGAAATTTGTCCGGCCCGCAGCAGTTCCAGTTCGGATTTGCGGATTTCATCCAGCACAAACCGGATTTTCCCCATGATGTTTTCCGCGGTTTCACTGTTGACAAGTGTCACCAGAGATTTCCGCAGCCAGAGATCATTTCCCATCTGCCCGAAGGTGGATACAATGACCTTGAGCAGTTCAATCGCGTCCTCCAGCTTTGCCTTCTGGATGACCGGAACCTGCTTCAGGGCATCAATATATCCCTCTTTATCCTCAATTTTTATATCATCAGCCTGTTTGCGGAATTTTTCCTCATCCGGTTTTTCCAGCAGAATCTGCCCGCCCAGCCAGTTGCCGATCTGTTCCCCGTCCACCGTGATGGGAAATCCGAAATCAATGAGTCCGCCCGAATAGCAGTAATACCAGGAACGGCCTTCCCTCTGAGCATCCTGCGGCCCCTGCGCATCACTTTTCATGCACAGTTCCAGCCCCTTTCTGTTTTTGCGCTGGTATCCGAAGCAGAATTCCTGAAATTCCTCATAGGTCTGCAGTTTTACCGGAGTTCCGTCCTTTTCCACCACCAGGCTGGCAACACCGGTGGCTCCCGCGTAGTATTTCTGCACTTTGCGCAGCATTTCCGGGGCAATGAGGTCTTCCACTTTCAGTGGGACAGGTTCCCCGGATTTTTCCCGCCAGGCCATGCGTTCCTCGGGTGTCATGTCAATTTTCTGCCGTGCCAGGATTTCCCTTTCACTTTCCCGATACCAGTCGGCCAGCAGTTTTTCCACTGTATTCAGTTGTTCTGCATGGTTCGGAGGGGATCCCTTTTTCAGTTCTGACAGGAGAAGGGACAGTTTTTCCCTGGTTTCAGAAAAACGCGTCAGATGTTTCCTGTCCCCGGTCACCAGAAAATTCTTTTCCACGGATTCCAGATTGGCAACCGCATTGTTCAGATCGCTGATGCCACTGATGAATTCATTGGTGCGGTCCACTTTTCCGCCGATGGTGAGCAGCGCATCAATGCTTTTGAAGCTCATAACGCCCAGAGCGACAATCAGCACCATCGGGGCCGCGCCGCCAGTAATCATTTTCTTTTTCAGGCTGAGGCGATCAAAGATTTTCATGGAATGTCCTTTCAGAAAGATTGGAATTGGAATCCTGTATGACTTTTGAGAATATACCCCGGCTGTTTTTTGAAATCAATGCTTTTTCAGGCAGAGAATCTGATTTGCCGGAGAAAAAAACTTTTGGGGGAATTGATCAAAACAGGAGTTGTGAAATCTTTTTCCTTATGATAAATCAAAAACTTTCTGTATTTTTGTCAACACACCGGATGCAGGTGCGTTCCGGGTTTTTTATCATAAAGGAGAAACACATGGCGAATGTTGTGATTGTCGGAACCCAGTGGGGCGATGAGGGCAAGGGGAAAATCGTGGATATGCTGGCTGCACACGCGGATCTGGTGGTGCGTTTTCAGGGCGGAAACAATGCCGGGCATACCATGGTGGTCAACGGCGAGCAGTTTATCAGTCATCTGGTTCCTTCCGGAATTCTGCAGGGAAAGACCTGCATCATCGGCAACGGTCTGGTGGTGGATCCGGCTGTGCTGATTGAAGAAATCGATTATCTGCTCAGCAAGGGCGTGAAAGTGGATCCGGACAATCTGAAAATCAGTGAACGCGCGCAGATCATCATGCCGTATCACAAACTCGTGGATCAGGCACGGGAACGCATGAAAGGTGACAAAAAAATCGGAACAACCGGACGCGGCATCGGCCCGGCTTATGAGGACAAAGCCACCAGGCGGGGCATCCGTTTTGTGGATCTGATTGATCCGGAAGTGCTGAGGGAAAAAGTGGAAACCATTATGCTGGAAAAAAATTTCTATCTGAAGAACTTTCTTTCCGCAGAAACTGCTGATCCCGAAGCCGTCATTGAGGAATATGCAGGATATGCCCGGCGTCTGGCGCCCCATGTTTGCAATGTGTCGGTGATTATGGATGATGCCCTGAAATCCGGCAGCCAGATTCTGTTTGAAGGCGCGCAGGGAACCCATCTGGATATTGATCACGGAACCTATCCCTTTGTGACTTCCTCCAATACCGTGTCCGGCAATGCGTGCTGCGGTTCCGGCATAGGCCCGGGTAAACTTACAGATATTTACGGCATTGTCAAGGCATACACCACAAGGGTGGGGGCCGGGCCTTTTCCCACAGAGCTTTTTGATGAAATCGGTGACAGAATCCAGAAAAAAGGTGCGGAATTCGGGGCCACCACCGGCAGAAAACGCCGCTGCGGATGGCTGGATACTGTGATCTTGGAAAATGCCGTGCGTCTCAACGGACTGACCGGTCTGGTGGTGACAAAACTGGATGTGCTGGGCGGTCTGGATAATCTGAAAATCTGCACAGCCTACAGACATGGCAGTGAAACCCTGCATCATTTCCCGACCAGTCTGAAAGTGCTGGGAGAATGCGAACCTGTGTATGAAACCCTGCCCGGATGGGCCGAAGATATTTCCGGCATACGAAATCTTGCTGATCTGCCTGCCAATACAAAGAATTATCTCAAGCGGATTGAGGAACTGATCCAAGTTCCCATTCAGATTGTTTCCGTAGGCCCTGGAAGAGAGCAGACCATTGTGCTGAAAAATCCCCTGTGCTGAATCAGTTCACCATCTTCCCCATACCGCAGTCTGAGACAGCGAATGTCTGAACTCTGATGGATGGAAAATCACAGTCATATAGAGTGGGCACGGCTTTTTGTGCCCACCCTGTCCTGAAATTTCAGCAAACCGGGGGGCAGCGCTCCGCTGTTGAGCAAAGCCGAAATACGCTTTTGCCCACCCTGCATAGCAGCAGCGCTCTGTCAGCCTTGAATCTGTGAGCTGCAAAAACCGGATTTTTCCAAAAAATCCGGTTTTTCTGTACACTTCATCCCTGCAGAATCAATGCCGTTTCCTTAAGGATCCCCTCCCTTAAGGGAGGGGCAGGGGGAGGGTGTAAACTGTTTTAATTGCAGGCTGTTGTTTTTATCCCTCCCCTGCCCCCTCCCGCAGGGGGAGGGGAATTTTATCCTTAAGGAAACGGCATTGCCTGCAGAATAGCAAAATCGCTGTCGGAAATCCGGTCTGCCCTGCACGGAAAGCGGTTCTGCACACCCTGGCTGCTGGAGTGTCAGCAGCCTATACAATGCCAATTAATACCGATTCTCTATTGTAATTATCCATCAATTGCATCCAAAATATAGGAAAAACCGGTAATACCAATTCGCCATTGAGTTTATGCAGTTCAGTCATTTTTTCCCAATGCCGCTGAACTGACATCTCTCCCGGAAAGAGGGGAACCGCGGGTTCACCCGGCGCCGAAAAAGGGGTGGTATTGCATTAAATCAATGGGGAAAGAGAAGATTTCTCTCAGATCGGCAGGTTTTCGGATCACATCTCCACTTTCATCATTTCCTGAAAATCATCCTCCGAAATTCCTTCGGATTCCAGCAGACGCAGATGCAGTGCATATCCGACTGCTCCGTGAAACCGGAGATCCGTTTCTTCGGAAATGGCAGTGCCGGAACCGGGCCGGACACGGACTGTGCGCCGCAGTCTGCCGCTGATGTACTGACAGATCAGGCGTTCTCCTTCCCGCGGAATTTCCACATCAATGGTTTCCGTATCATCGCCATAACGGCAGACCGGGATTCCATCCGTCAGCACCCCGGTTTCCGCACATCTGCCCTCAGGCCGCAGCACCATGAGCCGCACATCATGAAGCAGTCCACGGGCAAAATTAGGGGAATCAAACGGAGGTATGCCCCTGGCAATGCGGATTTCCCCTTTGTCATATACACCGTCAAAAAACACCAGTCCCTCAATGCTCATCATCACGGAACGGAACCATTTTCTTTCCGGCGAAAGCAGGGTCAGACCGGTCATGAACTGGGTTCCCCGGCCCGGAATATGCGCCTCAATGCTGTGAACCAGACGCATATTTCTGTCCGGAAAGAGTTCCCTGCACTGTTTCTGTATCTCAGAAACACGGGAAGACTCAGGCAAAGCCAAACGGGGCAGTTGGGAACAGGAAATCAGAAGCAGAAAGAGAGGAAGAAAAAATCGCATGATTATCTATCCTGAAACAGAGAATCGGCTATATTTTCATTGAGCTTTACATTCTGAAAAATGATTTTTGTGCTGGAATCCCCGGATTCATACACGCTGACATGGTCTATGACACCCGGTTTGTCCGGAGAAAGCACCAGTTCAATGCGTTCGATGATTTTGGAAAAGGCTTTTTCTTTTGGTCTGAGCAGGATTTTCGGTCCGGGTTCCAGCGAGGCCGTAAAATTCGGATTTTCTGCAAACTGTCCCTTCATCCACTGACCGATCTCCTCCATCACCACCTGCATGGCCTGCAGACCGCGTGCTGATTCCTCAACAAATCCCTCTTTTCCCTTTACATAGCGTTTCGTCTTTCCTTTATGGCTGAGCAGGATGCTCTGGACCGGGTCCCGGTATTCCCATCGCAGGGAATCCGGGGACTGAAAACAGAAAATGCCTTTGGAAATCAGCGGTTTTTTCAGGATTTTCATATGCTTTTCCTGCACAAAATCCGCGTTCACCGATCGCACTTCTCCGCTGTTTCTGCGAATGTCCTCCCATGTGTCAGCCCATCCGGGAAGCAGGAAAAAGGACAGCAGCATCAGTATATGCAGTATGTTTTTGGACATGGGAACTGCCTTATTCCCTCCATGCCTGCGGAGAATATGTGATTCCCCATTTTTCAAACAGTTTTTCGAGTTCACCGGAATCATAGATTTCCTTTATCCCTCTGTCGTAAATTTCCATGAATTGAGCCAATTGCAAAAGTCCGTGCTCGTCATTCCGGCGAATGCCGGAATCCAGTATTTTTCAGCATGTTCAGGATACCACTTTCGCCGGTGTGACGGATTTGGGCAAATTTGAAATTGGCTCAGTTTTTCTGATTTTTTCCTTTTGGCAAAAGCCAGATAGGAATTTTCTCCTCACAGGATTTTTTGTCCTGAATTGTATCTCACCTTACGCAGCATTTCCAAAAATCAGTAAGTTACCCGTTTTCACCGTCATTCCGGCGAAAGCCGGAATCCGGTAAGGGATTTTCCCAAAAACAATCTGCCCACTGCAGGGGCGACCGGCCGGTCGCCCCTGCGAATTACCCCCAAAAAGCGGGCAGTTTATTTCTTGGGAGTTCCCTAAGCAGTCAGCCGAAAGTTTTCGTGTATTTTTCACCGTCATTCCAGGAAAAGCAGGAATCCATTTTTTTCAAAGTGTTATGGATTCCGGCTTTCGCCGGAGTGACGAAGCGGCGTAACATCAGTCAGTAACTTATAAAAGGCCGGGACAAAGCCTGGCCATTTCTTTTATTTCACACCTGCCACAGTCCGCAGATTGATCAGCACGTCCTTCATTTCTGTTTTGCCGTTTCTGTCCGCATCCGCATTGCTTCCGGCAGGGTTTGTGTTCACCTACAGGCCGATCATGATATTTTTTAATGTGGCAGTAACTGAAACAGATTAAAAGGGGAAAACCGAATCATGTGTAAAATTATCGGTTTTCCCCGATCTGATTATTGCCTGAGACCTGCCGCATGCTGCATTAATATACACAGCCTCCGGAAGTCCGATTCTGCTGTCTCCATTGACATCGGCAATAACCGCATACACATCTGTTATTCCCGCCGATATTTTCAATGCAAGGATTGCATCAGCCAGATCAACAGCGTTGTTGCTGTCAATATCCCCCATCATGGATTGCACGACCTTAACGCTTACCGGACTGTTCAATGCCCCGTCAGCAGATATGGTGATGATGTCTGTTCTCGGATTGCCATGATTGGTATCATAAGTGAAGGAAACAGTTCCGTGATTTACACCTGTTCCGCCAGTGATGTGAAGCCATGTGTCAAAGGTTGCGGCAATCCAGTTCATGGAGCCTTGTCCGATATTGTCAACAATGAAAGAACCTGTTCCTGTGCCTGATCCGACATCTTTGTAATCCGGGAGAACAGACAAAGCCGGAATTGCATCCGCTGACATCGGCATTAGGGACTCGGAACTTCCCAATATACCGTTTTTGATTAAAGATTAACTTTATCCATAAAGGACAGCTTTTTTATAAACGGTATATCAGCATTTTCCATGTCCCTTACCGTAACCGGTACAGTCAGAGAAGGCTGGACCGGATCATTGGAAGTTATGGTAATCACATCCTGCGTTGAACTGACCAATGTCCATGTTACATTGACAGTCACTGTCTGACTTGCTCCTGCCGCGATTGTGAAAGGCAATGCCGGATAATTGCTCAGGGTCAGCCAGTTCTGCGTTTTTGTAATTGCAGTGACAGTCAAAGGACTGGAGCCGATATTCTGAATTGTAAGCACTGCCTGGGGTTTGGTGCTTCGGAAATTGGACACGGCAAATGCGGTTTCATTCAGAACACGGGCATTGTTATGTGTTGAAGCTGTTCCCATCGGCTGTCCGCCGTAACTGACATCAGGATTTGACCAGTAATTGATTAGAGCCTGTTTGAATATTAGATTACGGTGACAATCTTCTGAGCATAAGTGAAATC